>JAISES010000291.1 GCA_031263965.1 Prevotella sp.
TGAATGGAACTCCCAGAAATATATCGGCGCTGCGTTGGTATAGCTGCAAACTTAATTTGTCATCAGCCACATAGAACTGGAAGAAAGCGTGGCAGGGTGGAAGATTCATATTGGGCAGATCGGCTACATTCCATGCACTGACTATAATGCGACGGGAATCAGGATTGTTTTTGATCGTATCAACTACATTAGATATCTGATCTATATGCCCTCCGTTATAGTCAGGCCACGAACGCCACTGATAACCATAAATGTGTCCCAGATCGCCATTTTCGTCGGCCCATTCATTCCAGATACGAACCCCATGTTCTTGCAAATACCCGGCATTGGTATCTCCATTGAGGAACCAGAGTAACTCGTATATAATAGATTTCAGATGTAGCTTTTTGGTTGTTAGTACAGGAAAACCCTCCGCTAAATTATAACGGCTTTGGTGTCCGAATACGCTGATAGTACCTGTTCCGGTCCGGTCACTTTTGTGAACGCCTTCTTCAAGGACTCGTTTCAGCAGATCGTGATATTGTTTCATTGCAGTTTCTCTTTGTTTGGATACAAAAGTATAAAATTAGTCGGTAAAAAGATAATGCTTAGAAACTGTTTAAATCTTATAGCAAATTTTTTTATAGGTATTTTCAGATGGATTTTGTTCTTTTTGCTTGCAGGTTTAGCTACAAAAGATATAAATCAAATTCTAAGTACATGGCAAAAACTTGTAACCGCATTATTATCAATAATATGTTGCCCTTCCATGTAGGGTAATCAAAACAGGCATTATTAGTATCTCACAATTTAGAACATTTGTATTTTAATTGACTAAATATTATATATTTATGAAAACAAATCGAGAAGAAAAATTAGAAGAAAAGTTGAATAAGCTTCAGAGCGAGATAAAAATAATACGTCAGGAATTGCATAGAACCAAACAAAAGAATCGCGATATAGAAAAAAGTCGCAAGCAGTATAAAGAAGAGACAAAGTCGCAAGAGGATGAAATCCATCGTTTAACGGATGAACTTAAAAAAAACGCTGACAGTATCGTTTCCACAAAGGCAATAGAGGGTCATAAATATAAGGAAGTCATTGTGGAGTTATGTGTATCATTGGTCTGTGTATGCGGTTTGAGTCTGGGCAGTAGGGTAAAGGTACTAAGATTTTTAAACGGGCAGTTTCATTTGGGCATGGAAGAAATACCCTGCCATAACAGTATAAAAAATTGGATAGAGAAAAGCGGTTATTATACATATACTCACTCTCAATTAAAGTCATTGGGAGTTCCTTATGGCGGAATCCTGGATGAAAGCATGCAGACAGGTAGCGAAAAGCTACGGAAGTTAGAAGGGATTCCGGCAACGATGAAAAAGTCGCCGGCCTATGTTATAAGCGATAATGCATCTGTTATGAATAAAGGAATATAATCTCCTGTTCGGCAATGGCTGTGTATATGGCGGCCATTTGCTTTTGTACCCTGTCGGGATTGCGGCTTTGATATTCGTCTAATGATGGGCTGCCTGTCCATTGTTCCAGAATCGTCGCAGCCCGTTTGATGATTGGTAACGTTGCCGGATGATTGGGCGTAATAAAAGCTGACAGCATTTCAGGTAAAACAGCAATGCCTCCCCACTGATCGTAAGCCAGAACATCAATTGGGTATTTTTTTTCAAATAAAAGTTCTTCTTTTGAATATATTTTCAGAGACATATCACCGGATATGCGTTCTGTAAGCTGGGCAAAGTAACTGGCAGAGAAGTTCATCTTAGGCATTTCTACTCTAATCTTTTCTTTTGCATTGATTGCTTCTACGGATATAGGAATAACCGTTGTGAATTCGGGGTCTGCCGTCAACTCTACTCTTAAATCCCTGAATATCTCTTCCGTCAGGTTTTCTATAGACAAATCCCGTATAACAGATACCCTGTTCTGTTGCATGGCAAAGTTTACAACAGGCAGATACGAGAATTCAATATTAAGTTTACTTTGCTCGTTTTCCATAACCAGGGAACTCTTTGTTATAATTAGTTTGAAATACTATTCTTATAAGATACTGTCAGGAATTTTATACTAAATTATTTTATGGACTATTTTTCGTGTTCTTTCAGGTTCTTTTTCGGATTGTTCCCTTGTAAAGGTATCAAACCCGTTCGATCTTTCAGTCAATTTCGCTCTGATTTCTTCTACATAATATATCCTCCGACCGGGCTATTGCCTGATTGATGTTGTCGCAGATATTCTCTTCGCCTATCATAGCAGGAATATTGGAGTTCTCTATCATTTGGTGTACTTTTTTTCTCACTCCGGATAGGATTACCTGTATTCCATCCTTCATCGATTTTTTACATAAACTTTCCAGATTATGCAGTCCTGTGGAATCAATGAATGGAACCTTCCGCATGCGTATAATCCTTATTTTCGATTTATCTCCAATGATGCGCATACTTTCCTCAAATTTGTTGGCAATGCCAAAAAAGAAAGGCCCATCTATTTCGTAAACCTCAACGCCATCGGGTAATATGAGAATCTCATCGTCCCGTGTATATTCACTTTCATCCGTCAGGTCAAGCTGGTTTTTGATAATGGAAACTTGTGTAACTTCATTTATCCGCTTCAGGAATAAAACAACGGCTAGCAAGAGTCCGACTTCAATTGCAACAGTTAAGTCGAATATAACAGTCAGGGAAAATGTGATCAGCAACACGGCAACGTCCGATTTTTGATTCTTCAATAAGGCTTTGAATGTACGCCACTCGCTCATATTATACGAAACAATAACTAATACTCCGGCCAGACAAGCCATTGGTATATATTGAGCCAAAGGCATTAATAGTAACAATATCAGAAGTAAAACTATAGCGTGTATGATGCCGGCTACAGGTGTCCGTCCACCGTTGTTTATGTTAGTCATAGTACGGGCAATGGCTCCGGTCGCAGGAATTCCGCCAAAAAGAGGCGTTACAATGTTGGCAACCCCTTGGGCTATAAGTTCCGTGTTTGAATTATGTTTTTCTCCACCTATTACTCCATCCGCAACAGTAGCCGATAATAAAGACTCAATAGCTCCCAGCATTGCTATAGTAATAGCGACAGGCAACAGGTCGGTTATGGCAGCCATATCTATATTGGGAATCTCGGCTTCGGGTAATGCTGCATTTATCTTAAACCGGTCGCCGATAGTATCTATACAATCGATACCGGCATAAGTTTTGAGCAGATATACGCCAATAGTCACTATTATAATAGACACCAAAGACCCCGGTATTTTCTTTATAAGGCGAGGCGTGAAAACTATAATGAGAAGACTTATTATGCTGACCAACGTATTCCACCAGTTTATGGTATCCAAGTGCTTGAAATACATTACCCATTTTCCGGTAAAATCGCCTGGCGCTTTTTCTCCTCCAAAATCCAGACCAAAAATATCTGCTATCTGAGTTGTAAATATCGTTACGGCAATACCGCTGGTAAAGCCTACGATGATAGGATAGGGAATAAATTTAATGATTTTACCCAAC
>JAISES010000033.1 GCA_031263965.1 Prevotella sp.
TGGGAGTCTTGCTTAACGCCCGATCATTTGGATTATTACCGGGATGCTCCCGGCACAAAATACAGCGGGTTATATGAAGGCGATGCCAATATTAATACAACGGCCTATTGGCCGAGGCCTTATCTGAATGGCACTGAAGAAGCTAAAAACAAGAATAATCCAAATACCCGTTATTTGCAAAATGCGGCTTACTTGCGATTACAGAATATACAATTAGGCTATACGCTGCCAAAGAAATGGTCGGAGAAAATGTACCTGGAGAAAGTCCGTGTTTACTTTTCCGGTGAAAATCTGCTTACATTCACCCAATTACCCAATGGCCTTGACCCCGTAACTCCGGTTGGTTTCGGAGAAGGTGGCGACGACGATTATTACGGAACCAAAGGTTCAGGCCGCCTGACGTATGGTGCAGACAGGGTTTATTCTTTTGGTATTACAGTTACTTATTAATATGTTGAATAACTAAATGGAATAATAGTATGAAACGATTGGTAAATATATTTTTCGTATTAACATTGCTGGTATTCAGTTCGTGTGAAGACTTTATTGATCTTAAACCATTAGACAAGATCAGCACTGATGATTATTGGAAAACACCAAAGGATCTTGAATATTATACAAGACAATTCTATCCTGTTTTTGCTCCTAACAGCCAAATGGTTGCCGAAACAGCTACACATTCTGACGATATGGTACATGGGAGCCACAGTAATATATTGAACGGGGAGAGGACGCGCCGTACCGGCGACTGGAAATGGGAATGGAATAAAATTCGTAATATCAATATTTTCTTTGAAAATTATCATAAGTGCGAAGATGATTTCAGTACCTATAAACACTATGTTGGCGAAGCTCATTTTTTCCGGGCCTGGTTTTATTTTGACCTGCTTAAAATGTATGGAGACATACCTTGGTATTCCAACGTTTTACAACTTGATTCGGAAGATGAACTGATGCGTCCCAGAGATTCAAGAGTATTGATTGCCGATTCAGTTCTTGCTGATATTGATAAAGCCATTTTATATCTTGATAACAGATCAAAAGCAGGCAACAATACAATTAATAAAGAAGCCGCATTGGCTTTTAAAACGAGAGTTGCCTTATATGAAGGTACCTGGCAAAAATATCACGCCAATACCCCATTCGGAGTATCAGGCGCTGATCCCGATAAGTATTTCAGACAGGCTGTACAAGCTGCTGAAGAATTGATAAACGGCAATTATGAGGCGGGAATATATAATACGGGCAATCCGGATAATGATTATTTTGAAATGTTCGGAATGGATAATATGTCAGGCGTCAGTGAGGTATTACTTTATAAAGCCTTTAATGCTGCCGATGGAATGGGTAATTCCGTACAAGGATTTGTCACCTATAATATGAATGAGAAAGGGGTAACCTGGGACCTCGTATCCTCCTATTTGGGCAAAGACGGCAAGCCTTATGATTATCTGAATTTAGCAAAGACAACGAAAGGCAATGCTTTTTTGACAAAAATTGCCGAAGATTGTGATGCAAGGTTAAAATCTACTGTCTGGATACCCGGCGACCTGATGTCGCAGGTTACAGGAGCATACTTTGACAAACCGACAGTTGATGCCGGAGCTTTACAGCTATGCCCTACCGGATTCCAGGTAAAGAAAACAGGAAACCCTTATTCTCCTGCTGCCGGACAATCGTGGGAGATTCAGGCAGAAACAGGTTTTATCCTTTTACGTTATGGTGAAGTATTGTTGAACTATGCCGAAGCGAAATATGAGCTTGACAAAACAATCGCTTATGAACAACTAAATTTATTGAGGAAAAGGGCTGGTATGCCGGATTTTGTTGTAAATTCGCAACAATCTGATCCAAATCTGGTAAATTACGGTTATACGGTCTCTGACGAATTATATGAGATCAGGAGGGAAAGAAGAGTGGAAATGGCGCTTGAAGGCCAGCGCGATGAAGATTATCAAAGATGGGCGGCACACGCTCTGTTTAAAGGGAAGCGTCCTAAAGGATATCCTGTCAGCAGGGAAGAGTTTCCAAATTATCCTCACCCGGTTGATGAGAATGGCCTGATCGACTATTATGCATTGCAAATCCCTAATGGCTACCAGTTCAGGGAAAATCAGGATTATTTGTATTCGATACCTCAGGATGAGATCACGCTTAATCCGAATCTGGTTCAAAACCCGGGATGGTAGAATTTAATGTTAATTATAAATAAATGGAATATGAAACTAAAAAATGCTATTCAAATGAAAAGGCTATCCCTGTTAGTGGCGGCAGGGATATGTGTGAGTTCTTTCTTTGTTTCCTGTGTGCAGAAGACGAATGCTTCCGGGCAGGAGGCGGCGAAGAAAAGCGACTATTATGTGGCGGCTTATGTTTGGCCGTCGTGCCATCACGACGAACGTTTCGGCGATATGCTTTGGCCTGATAAGACCGGCGAATGGGAAGTGATAAAAAAAGGCGACCCTCGTTTTGATGGGCATTATCAACCCCGGTTGCCGCTTTATGGCTATGGCTTGGATAATGATCCTAAGGTGGTGGAGAAATGGATTGACATGGCTGTCGGACATGGCGTTAATATCTTTGTGTATGATTGGTATTGGTTTGATGGGGGGCCTTTCCTGGAAAGCGCGCTTAATGACGGTTTCCTGAAAGCAGGCAATCGTTCCGACATGCAATTTTACATCATGTGGGCTAACCATGACGTAAA
>JAISES010000061.1 GCA_031263965.1 Prevotella sp.
AATATCCAACTGATAAACAATTTTGTTAAATCAAAACAGTTTCTAATCAGGATGACGTACTTATATCTTTAAGAAACTGTTTGAATTTTATCGAAAAATATTATTATAGGATTTGAAAAAAAACTTCTTAGCAATTTTTTTATGCTCTTTTCAGCGTATTTTATCCTTTTTCCTTTTGGTTTAGCCCGCTAAACCTACAAGCAAAAAGAAAAAAATCCATCTGAAAATAACTATAAAAAATATTTGCTATAAAATTTAAACAGTTTCTAAAAAAAACATTCTATCTATTAGATAAGGCTGCCTGTCACCCGACTAATGATAGAATAACACAGGATTTTTATATATTCGCTCCCATACTTGGGAATCAAATCTTTCAGCTTGATGAAAATATTAAAGGTCTTATTTCTAATACATCTGCTGTTTATATCTTTTGCAGAACCATCTTTTGCCATCTATACTATACATAAAACGTATAATTTAGACCTGTCTAACAATGCAATCCTCTGTATGCACCAAGACAATGACGGCTATATGTGGTTCGGCACCTATGACGGATTAAATCTGTACAATGGTAAAAATGTATTCGTTTACAGATTCGAGATGGACAACCCGAATACCCTGTCCAGTAATATAATCCACAAAATATCGCATGCAGATAAAGACCATCTTTGGATATCAACATTCCTGGGTCTGAATAAATTTTCATTGAAAGAAAGAAAAGTTACGGAAACATATACAGAATGTCCCGAAGCCAGACTGATAGCATCTGATAAGAAAGGTAACTGCTGGGTTATATGCAAAAAAAATTACATATCATATTATACAGCAAAAAGTAAAAAATTCAGGGATATCCATTTCCCGGGAATCAATGTAGATAACGTTATTGAGATATTTGCAGATAATGATGACAAGCTCTGTATCGCAATGGCTGACGGAAAAATGAAAAAAATCATATTCTCTGATCAACAGGGATATTATAATCCGGAAATAACCGTAACAGAAGTAAAAATCCATAACAAAAACATTACGAATATATTTTATGAAAACGGGAAAATCTATTTTATAAACAGTAGTGGACAACTATTTTTATACGATACTGCCGGTCTCGACCCGAAAGACATATTCCTTTCCGATCTCTCCCGGCTAATGAATGTATATGGCCGTATTTCAGGATTTTTCTCCTTTAATAATATTTTTTTCGTATCTTTCAATACAGGTGGTGTTTTTATGCTGGATGCAAAAAACGGCTATATCCCCGAAACAGTAAGCACAGGTATCGGGATATTCTGCATATTAAAGGATAAAAAACAAGACCTGATATGGATAGGGACAGACGGGCATGGTGTACAATTATATTATCAAAGCCATGAAATATTCAAGAATATAACTTTCAACAACCTTCCCGTTAAAATACAAAAACCTGTAAGATCCGTATATACAGATGAATATGATAATCTATGGATAGGTACTAAAGGCGATGGCATAATAAAAATTAAAAATTACGAAGAATTGCATAATCAGGTAGTACCGCCATCCCTATACCGGCATTTTACTACAGAGAACGGCCTGTCTAACAATTCCGTTTTTTGTTTCCTGCAAAGTAAATTCTATAATATAATCTGGATAGGAACAGACGGGCCGGGCCTTTCATACTATTCATACCGCGATAATAAAATAAAGACATTGCCCAGTCGCCAGATTGGAAAAGTACATTCCATCTGTGAGATAAATTCCGAAACATTGTGGCTGGCAACAGCAGGAAACGGTTTGCTGGAAGTTACCCTGAATGAAAAGAATGCCCAATTATCGGTTCGGAGGGTTAATGAGTTTTTCCCTAAAAAAGGAGACAGGGTATGTAATGAATTCCATTCCATGAGCTACGACGGAAAGTCTACCCTGTTTGTAGGAAGCAGGGGCGGGTACGGCGTTCTTCGCTTCAATGTTGTAAGCAAACAGTATGAATTTATACGAATGAACAGAGGCGAAAACTCTGCTATTGGGGATGTATTATGTGTACATCAAAGCAAAGACTCTACTTTTTATATCGGAGCCAGTTCGGGAATGACCAAAATCCGGTTTTTAGCAGACGGCAATAATACCGTAAAACAATTCGACAGGAAAAATGGAATAGCCAACGATATGATTCATGGTATCCTTGAAGATGGGGACGGCTTTATAATATGGCTGAGCACAAACAAAGGCCTGACAAAATACAATCCTCAAAACGATTTTTTTCACAACTATTCGCATCCGGAACTATCCGTAACCGAGTTTTCAGATGATGCATACTGGAAAAGTCCGCAGACCAACAGGCTTTTTTTTGGAGGGATAAATGGCCTCGTATGGGTAGATCCTGACAAAGACCTGCCGCCAGTCAACTATAAGCCCGAACTGAATTTCTTTGATCTCAAAATATCAGGGGAAAGACATGCTTTAAAAGATTATATGAATAAAGACGGACATATAAAACTTCCGTCAAATATATCGTCATTTACAATCTCATTTATAGCTCTCGATTATATAAACGGAGATAATTATGAATATTCTTATTTTCTGGAAAATTATAATACTGCGTGGACCGAACTGCAAAAAACAAACGAAGTCACATTCACAAACCTTCCTTACGGGGATTACATACTGAAAGTCAAATACAAAAACGATGTGTTTGGCTCCGAAACAGAATATTACTCCTTAAATATAACAAAACTGGCTCCATGGTACTTTACCGTATTTGCCTTTATAGGATATAGCATACTCTTCCTGTTAACCTGTGCATACATCTTATACACCATTCACCGCAGAATAACAAAAAAACAAATACTGATAGCAAAAAAAATCAGGGAGGAACAAAAAGAAAAACTACTGGAAGCAAAATTGAATTTCTTCACCAATGTCACCCATGAATTTTGTACTCCTCTTACAGTAATAAAAGGAGTGAGCGACTATATTGAAAAGTCGGCGGAAGTAGATAAGAACATTTGTAAATATACAGGTATATTGCGTGATAATGTAGCCAACCTGAGCGGACTGATACAGGAGATTCTCGATTTCAGGAAGATGGAAGAAGGAAAGTCCAACTTTAGTTACATCGAGGAGGCTTCGATTTCAGGCCTGATAAGAAAGCAAATGGAATGGTTCATTCCCGTTGCAGAAGAAAATCGCATAACATTTGAAATTTCAATGCCTGACAATTTATATTGGAATACGAATATATTCGGCTTCAACAGGGTATTGGTCAACTTGCTTTCCAATGCCTTTAAATATGCCGCAGAAGGAGGAACGGTGAAAATATCGGCGGAAATAAATGACGGGCAGCTCTCTCTTCTTGTATATAATACAGGACACGGAATAGAAGAGTCAAAAATACCCTTCATATTCGACCGTTATGGCGTGCCGGAAAGTATGGAGGCAAATAATTCATATTCATTGATGACATCACGGCACGGTTTAGGCCTGTCTATATGCCACGATATTGTAGAATCTCTCGACGGCAATATTTCAGTCAGGAGTGAAGTAGGCAAATTTGCTGAATTTATGGTAGTATTGCCGGTACTTCCCGTCACAGCAAGCGAACAGGACAGAGATGGCAAAAGCATTGATCCGGAGAATGAAGAATTGTTGATCGAAGTTGCAGGGGAAAAGCAGACCGTTTTGATTGTTGATGACAATAAGGATATAGTGTGGCTCATCTCAGATATTTTATCCGGCAGTTATCATATCCGAAGCGCCTATAATGTTACTGAAGCCCTCAAAATTATAGAATCGGAGACACTTTCCCTTATCATTACCGATATCATGATGCCGGGAATGGATGGCCTGGAATTTATAAACAAGCTGAAAAATGATAAACTCACAAAGCACATACCGCTTGTAATTGTATCGGCTAAAATCAGCGAGAAAGATCAAGCGGAAGGACTGGATATAGGAGCAGACGTCTATCTGACCAAACCTTTTTCGCCTCTTGTGCTTCGCTCGGTCATAAACCGTTTATTAGCGGTGAAAGATGAACTGAAAGATTATTTCTATTCCCCCGAAAGCGCATATAAGTATTCGGACGGACAATTGATCCATCAGGACGATAAAGCCTTTACGGACTCTGTCATAGATATTATATCGGATAATGTGACAGACGAGAACCTGCGGCCCGAATTCATCGCGGAAAAATTGAATCTGAATACCCGCACCCTATATCGTAAGTTAAAGAAAACAACGGCGCTATCTCCCAACGATTTTATTAAAGATTACAGGTTTGCGCTGGCAGCCAGGTTGCTTATTACAACGAATCACACCATTCAGGAAATCATGTATAAAACAGGAATTAGTAATAAGTCCTATTTTTACCGCGAATTTCTGAAAAAATATAACATGACCCCCAGGGAATACCGGATACGCAAGTGATCGGCACAGTTTTCGAAGTGATATCAAATTAGTATCCTAATAAGCAAAAAAGGTATCCTAATCGACCATTGGTCGATTAGGATACCTTTTTTGCTTATTAGGATACCTTGAAAGACTTTCATATTACTTAACATTGCGAATATTTTCTATATGCCATATTTAAAAACAGAAAAGTAAGACGGCTTTAGCAAGTTTTCAAGATAAGTCTTTAAAATGGTCGGATAGAAGTTAACCGGAAATAATAACCCATTGTTTGAGGCAAAAGGGTTCGTACCTCAAATACAATGCAAAAAGTAATGGAGCCCGCTAATTTATTAACCTTATATATCAATCAAATTTAAAATGAAAAATTATGAGTGAGAAATTGAAACATTGCTTTAAAAAAAAGCATTACGTCAAATCATTATTGGCGTTGATGTTGCTGATTTTATCCACTACGGAAATGCTGGCGCAAAGCAGTTCTGTAGCAGGACGTGTCTCTGATGAAAAGGGCGAGCTGCTCATTGGTGTGAGTATTTCGGAGAAAGGTACAACTAATGGTACAATGACTGATGTAAACGGTCAGTATAATCTCAGGCTGACAACTGACAGTCCGGTATTAACGATTTCGTATGTCGGATATAAACCGCAGGAAATAAAAGTCGGCAACTCAAAAATTGTTGATATCGTATTGGTGGAAAATGTATCCGCTTTGGACGAGGTCGCAGTAGTTGCCTATGGTATCCAGCGCAAAGTATCTATTGTAGGTGCGCAGTCTTCTCTGAAGATGGACGATATTAAAATGCCGACGGCCAATTTATCTTCGGTCATTGCAGGTCGTTTGGCAGGTGTAGTTGCCGTACAGCGTACAGGAGAGCCCGGGCACGATAATTCAGATATCTGGATTCGTGGTATCTCTACTTTTACCAACCAGAATTCGAGTCCTTTAGTGTTGGTGGATGGAGTAGAACGTAGCTTTAATAATATCGATCCGGAAGATATAGAATCCTTTACTGTATTGAAAGACGCTTCCGCTACTGCCGTTTATGGTGTTCGCGGTGCAAACGGCGTTATCCTGATCAAAACGAAACCGGGTAAAGTAGGCAAGCCGCAATTCAACGTCGACTTTTACGAAGGTTTTGTAACATTAACCAAACGCCCGAAGTTGGCGGATGCTTATACCTATATGGATGCGGCCAATGAGGCATATATGAATACAAATGGCAGTTTGCTGTATACGCCTCAATATATCGAGGCTACCAGAAAGGCTAACGGGCTATTGGCGAATGACAATCCGGTAATGTATAACCCCTATCTCTATCCGGCAGTGAACTGGATGGATGAGTTGTTTAACGACTGGGGGCACAATCGCCGTGTAAATATGAGCGTAAGAGGTGGTGTACCCAATGCTACTTACTATGTATCATTGAGTTATTATAACGAAGAAGGTCTGACACGTACGGCTCGTATGGAAAATTATGATGCCAACATGCGTTACGACCGTTATAATTATACAGCTAACCTGAACCTGAAACCTACGGAAACCACAACGATAGACTTGGGATTCAGCGGCTATTTATCCACGGGGAACTATCCGCAACAGTCCACCAGTAGCCTCTTTTCGTCAGCTATGGCTATTAATCCTGTTTATTTGCCGCTAATGATGCCCGACGGTACGGTGTCCGGTATTTCGGTGAATGGGGATTTCCGTAATCCTTATGCCGATCTGATCCGTCGCGGATATACGAATGAATCGAGAAATCAGTTGAATTCTAATATCAAGGTCGTACAGGATTTAGGTCTTTGGGGATGGAGTAAAGGATTAACAGCGTCAGCCATGATTGCTTTTGACGTGAATAATGCGCGTAACTTAAATTACACGAAACGCGAAGATACTTTTAATTTCACCGGTTCAAAGGATACAGCCACAGGGCTATGGAATGACGATGTGTATGACGCGGATGGCAATTACCGTGTGGGACGCACTTTTCAAGGCAATAAAGAACTTGCTTTCGGGCAGAGTGCCTCCGATTCAAGAAGTACTTACTTTGAAGCGGCTCTGAATTACGACCGTTCTTTCAACTTGCATCGTATAGGAGGACTACTCCTTTATAATCAGAAAATATCCCGTCAGAGTGCGGATAATCTGGTAAACTCTTTATCTTACAAGCAACAAGGTATTGCAGCCCGCGTCACTTATTCGTGGAACGACCGTTACTTCTTTGAAGCGAATGGCGGCTACAATGGCTCCGAAAACTTCAGTCCGAATAAACGTTTTGGATTTTTCCCTGCTTTCGGTATAGGATGGGCCGTTTCCAATGAAGACTTCTGGGAACCGTTGCGGAAATATGCGTCCTACGTTAAGCTTCGCTATACCGACGGACTGGTAGGTACTGATGCTGTGACCAACCGGCGTTTTATGTACCTGGCCCAAATGGCGGCAGTAGACGGTTATCGTTTTGGGGATCAAAACGGCGCTGTTGCCGGTTGGGGATTCTCCAGATATAGCGCCAATGTAGGATGGTCTACTTCCAGAAAACAAGATTTAGGTATCGACCTGAAATTTCTGAAAGATAATCTTTCCATTACGATGGATATATTCAAAGAGCATCGAAAAGATATTTTCCTTACCCGTGCTGTTATTCCCGATTATTCGGGATTTATCGAGATGCCTTATGCAAATTTAGGCGTAGTGGATAATAAAGGTATTGAAGCAACATTGGAATATACCCAGCAATTGGCTAAAAAGGTATTTTTGACGGTTCGTGGAAATGTTTCATGGAATGAAGATGAGATTGTCGAAAACGATGACCCCGTTGCTAAATATCCATGGATAGAGAGAAGGGGAACAAATGTAAACGGCCGTTGGGGATGGATCTCCGAAGGTTTGTTTACAAGTAACGCGGATATAATGGATCATGCCAGGCAGTTTGGTGAAGAATACCCCGGGCAGCTTTCCGAAGTGGGTGATATCAAATATAAAGATCTGAACGGTGACGGCGTAATCGATGACTACGACAGATGTTTGATCGGACAAGGCGATGTTCCCAAAATATACTATGGCTTTGGAGCGGATCTGCAAGTTGGCGATTTCTCCATCGGAGCCCTCTTTGCAGGTACTGCAAAAGCAGACCGCTGCGTAGACGGTAGCGCTATCTATCCTTTTTCCGACGTTACCGGCGTAAGTAACCTGTTTGCCAATATAGACGACAGGTGGTCTGCCGACGACCCTACTAATCAGGATGTTTTCTATCCGCGTTTACATTTTGGGTCTGCTCCTAACGCAAACAATACCAGAACCAGCACCTGGTGGCAGAAAGATGTCAGTTTCTTGCGTCTGAAACAGGTAACCGTGTCCTATAATCTCCCTAAGAAAATAATGGATAAGACATTCCTGAAAAGTGCGCGCATATACCTGATGGGTACTAACCTTCTGACGTTTTCCAATTTTGATTTGTGGGATCCGGAATTGAATACCAATAACGGTACTTCGTATCCAAACGCCCGCACTTACTCAATAGGTGTAAATGTAAGTTTTTAATTAACAATTAGTAAGCAGAAGTATGAAAAGAATATTTAAGATAGGGGCTCTGGCGCTTATGACAATCATAGGAACCAGCTCATGTAATGACTTTTTTGACGCTATACCGGGAGAACAATACGATCTGGAAAGCACTGTTGCCAACAGACAAAAGATGGAACAATACCTGAATAACGTATATCAGCACGTGCCGGATGAAACTATGGAACGGTACGACCGGCAGGGCAGATCGGGTATATGGACTACAGGTTCGCTGGAAATCGATATAACATGGGATTTCAATCACGGTAAAGAGTGGGTCTCCGGGGCAACATACGCATCTTCCAGTTGGATCAATTATTGGTATATCGAATATTATAAAGGTATATCGAAAGCAAGTACATTTATTGAAAATGTGGACCAATGCGTTGAAGCTACTGCCAATGAACGCAAAACCTGGAAAGCTCAGGCCAGGGCGTTAAGAGCATACTTTTATTTCATGATATTCCGTTCTTATGGCCCATGCGTTATCTTAGGGGAAGAAGCTATCCCTTTGGATACCCCGATAAGTGATTTGTTGAAAGAACGTAATTCCGTAGATGAGTGTGTGGACTTTATAGCCGGCGAATTTGATAAAGCGGCGGAAGACCTGCCTGCCAAATACGATGGCGCAAATCTGGGACGTATGGACAAAGGAACTTGTAAGGCATTAAAGGCCAAGCTATTGTTGTATGCTGCAAGCCCATTATTCAATTGTAACCCTGACTATGCGGAAATTGTAAATACGGACGGGAAACAACTATTCCCGCAGGATAAGTCAAAGGAACAGGGAAAATGGGACGCCGCCCGTCAGGCATATGCGGATTTCTTCACCGAGTTCGTACCGGCTCATTATACCCTGTATACAATCACTACTCCCGGAGGGAATACCGATTTTTATGAATCTTACCGGCAGGTGACCTCAGGGGTAGTCTATAATTCTACAAATAAAGAGCAGATTTTTGTCAGACTGGCAGACCACGATTACCGTGCTTATGAGACCACCCCTTATCACAGGGACTTTGACGACACCAGTTTGAAAGGAGGAATGGGATATGGCGTGCCTCAGGAAACGGTGGATTTGTATTATACAGATAAGGGAGTCCGTATAGTGGACGACGTTGACTATAAAGAATATACAGGCGTGCCTTCTTCCGCCGATTACGGCTGGTCCGGCGATTATACGGATCCTGTTGTTTCGGACAGAATCTATTTCAAATCCAATTCTAACATGACACTGAAACAATGGGCCAATCGCGAGCCGCGTTTTTATGCCGACATTACTTTTAATGGCTCTACATGGCTTAATGACGGGACAAACTTCGGTAAGATTACAACAGATCTGACGGTCAATGGAAACTCAGGTGTGAATCCGGGTGGTCACGATGCTCCGACAGAAGGATACGGTATGCGCAAGATGGCTTCCAAGAATGGAAGAAGCGGCAGCAACAGGCATTGCGCCACCTTACTTCGCCTTGCGGACATGTATCTTGGATATGCTGAGGCATTGAGCGCCTGCGGCCAGTACGGACAAGCGATGACGTATGTAAATGCAGTGCGCGCCCGCGCCGGTATTCCGGGGTATGGCAACAATGGAGGTTCGGATGTAAACGGATTTAACTATCTGACTTATCCCGAAAACAGGAATGATGTAGACAAGCGTATCCGTCGCGAAAGGCTGATCGAATTGATGTTTGAGTGGAACCATTTCTTTGATGTACGCCGTTGGAAAGTAGCAGATATGGCTGTAGGCGACAATTGGATTTATCCTTCTTACCACCGAGGGGGCGAAGGGGGCGAAATCCATGGAATGAATTCCAGGGCAAGTTCTCCGCAATTCTTCGAAAAAGTTGTCACCGAAATCCGCACCTTTGACAAGAGGCATTATCTGTTCCCTATTCCGGACGCGGATATTCGCCGTAACCCGAAGATGGTACAAAACTACGGATGGACTCCTTCAGAATAGTAATTGAATAAAGATCCGAATGATTATGGAAATGAAGCAACTTGAATTAATAAAGAAGATAGCCGTCTTTCTCGTTTTACCGTTTTTCCTTATCAGCATGGCTGGTTGTTCGGGAGATGAAGGTAAGGGCGAAGAACCGGATGAAACGACTTTACCTTATTGGGTTCTTGGAACAGGAAATCCGAATATGCCATCGAGCGGAACCATCATCGCGCAATATTCCGATGCTCCGGTTGGTTCGGATATCAGCAAGCTGGTAGATAATGACGTAAATACAAAATACCTTACCCATCACAGCAGTTTCGATATTATCTGGAATGGGAATAACAATGTAGCTGTATTGGCTTATTCGCTGGCTTCCGCTTCCGATTCTCCCGAGATGGATCCGAAGTCATGGACGCTTTACGGTTCACTGGACAGTAAAGTGTGGAAAACAATCGACAAACAAGAAAATCAGGTATTTTCCGACAGGAAGGCTGTTAAAAGTTTCGAGGTGGACAATGGCGTGTCCTATCGTTATTACAAACTATCTGTTCAGAGCAATAACGGGGGGACTGCCACGCAAATTTCCGAATTTGTGCTTTCGGCCGCTACTTTTAGCGGAAATATGGATGATCTGATGCCGCATGCTTCAGGTAATACATATACCGCATCCACTCCAATGGGAACGCAACATGTTAATGACCGTGAGGCAGGAGCTGCCGATCTGGCATGGCTCAAAGATGCATCTCAGGAACCGGCCACATTTGCCGGATTGCCATGGGCTTCTTTCCCTGTAGGGTCATTGTATCCATTCGGAGATCCGAATCCTGCCGACGTCAATCAGCATGTTATCGGAGATTGTTCCGCCTGTGCGGCGATGGCCTCCATAGCCTATCTTTTTCCACGGTTTATCAAGCAAATTATTAAAGCTAACTCAGACAATACGTTTACCGTAACATTATACGACCCTAAAGGGAAGGCGGTAGAAGTAGGCGTAAGCAATTCATTTGTTGCAGATGGCAGCAAACTGGGAGCCTGTTCCGGCAAAAACGACCAGGTCACCTGGGCTACTGTCATCGAAAAGGCTGTGATTAAGTGGAAACAGATATACAGCGGCTCATCGGATATCGGAGGAATCGGTACCGAATACTTTACTGCTATTGTTACGGGAAACGGAACCAGCTTTGCTTTTAGCCCGGATAGATTGTCTGCCGCCGATCTTCAGCGTGCGGCGCTTGTTTCCCTTCAACAACGGAAGATTGTAGTCGGCGGTTTCACGGAGAACGGTAAACCGATAGATAACAAGTACACTTCGGTTAATGGACATGCCTATAGTTTCCATCCTCCGAAAGACAACAGCTATTTATTCACCATGCGTAATCCATGGGGACTTCTTCCATTGATCGGCGGAGGTTATAGTAATGGCAGAGAGGATGGCTTGCTGAATATCGGGGATGACGGGCTGATACCGCCATTGATCGATTTGCGCATCTGTGATCCGGGAGCAGCTAAGGGATATGCCTATACGGGTGATCTGGAACCTTACACGCCACCGGTGTATACTCCGGCTCCAATGCATGTAGCCTACAGTATATTGCAGATCGGAAGATAAAACAAACCGCCGTCAGGGACAGGGTTTGTAGAAGCCGGTAAAACCTGATGGCGTTGTACCTTAAATATTAATTATTAAATCAAATGATTTTGTTATGAAAAAGTATATTTATATATTATCTGTGTTATGTCTGGCTCTGTATAGTTGCGGCATGACGGATGTCTGGAAAGACTGGGAAAATGAAGGGACAATGAGTTCCGGCCGATTGAAGCCTTCGGAGGTGATAGAATTATTGTGCGCTGCTGACGGCTGGAAAATGACTTATCATGGAAGTGTTTTTTATTTCCAGTTCGATGAAGGCGGAATTGTAATTTCGGATACGGATGAAAGTATCCTGAAAGATAAAGTAGAATCCAGTTATCATTTGAATTTTAAAGGCGAGAATATAGTACTTCTTACGATAGAAGATGCCGGAGCCTTGAAGTATTTATCAGAAGGAATAGAGAACACGCTTGTCATCTCTTCATACACCAGCCAGCAAATTGCGGCAAAAGGTGAAGATGGTGGAGAGAATATGACTTTGACTTCGGTTACTACGGCGGAATTAGCCGCTAACAGTAAAGCTAAGGCGGATGCCATAATCGCTAACAATAAAGCTAACGCTTTGGAATTCCTGAAGGGTAATTTAAGTAATGGAGTGTTGCGGACATCTTCCGGACAGTTTATTGCGCATCATTCTATTTCTTATAGTGATGCTGACGGCTGGAAAATTAAAGTTTCATTGATAGCAGGAGGAGTGCTAACGCATACGGAATATGGTATGACAGTTAATACTACCGATGATGAGAAGGCAACCCTGAGTATTGACGGCGGCGTGACTGTGAACGGAATGAACCTGAGCACAATCTATTATGAATATACCACAGGATCGCTGAGTACGGATAACGCGAATGTAACTGTTGACCTGAATAAAAGTTCAGATATGGTAATCTCATATACCTCTTCTTCTTGGAAAACGCATAAAGTCGATTGGGATAATATTTGCGCCGGTTTATCAGGAATACAACCTCATTCGGATATAGAATTTGACGACCGTAGTCCGAGAAATATCGTTGTGTGCCCGGGGAATGCCGGTGTAGGGCAGTGGCATTATGTATTCTTTGGTGTAGAGGCGTCATCAAATGATGCGACAGGACGTGTTTATCTGACTAGTACAGGAACAACTACGCCGTTTGGAGGATACGGAAGTGATGTAGAGAAAGTTCAGACTGTTTTTGGCGATTTTTTGGCCTTCTTTTTCTCTGCTGACGGGCATTGGATGTATAGGGATTCAGATTCATATCTTTATGTTATCAGTCCGACATCCGATTATTGGTTTAGAATGAAGAATTAATCTTTTCTTTAAATGAAGCAGGAAAATAATAGACTCTTGTCTATATATTTTCCTGCTTAGTAACGATAAAAATTGAGTAAATATTGTCGCATCGAGTGAAATATAAGCCATTTTGGCTATTCAGGATACCTTTTTTGCCGAACAGGATACTCAATCTTCTTTTTACAATCATTATACTTGCATCAGATATAAACCTTATAACGAAAACATAATGAAAAGAATTTTATTTTTGACTTTTGCACTATTATTTCTGACTTGTCAGGGTCAGGATGTTAAAACGGACTATCCGCAACTGACAGACAACGACCCCACTACGTATTATATAGGTAAAGCGGGTAAAAACAAAATGACATTCCAGGTTTCGTACAACTCTCCTGTACTGAGCTACAAGATATATTCTTCGGGCGAAAAGCCTGCCCACGACCCAGCTAACTGGACACTCAAAGGTTCTAATGACGGTAAGAAATGGACTGTCGTTGACGAACGGAAAAACCAGAAATTTTGTTCCCGTTTTCAGGAAATATTATGTATCGTACAACAACCGGCTACATACAAGCAATATATATTCGAACTCAGCACAGCAAATAAGAAAGAGAATCTGATTATAGCAGGTATATTGTTATCAGACAAAAACCTTCTGGCGGGATGGGAAAACTTTAAATATCCGGAAGTAAACTTCGAGTCGCTGGATCCGGAAACAGCAGGAAGTAAAATATATTGTGAAACATTGGTACAGAATCCTGACGAATATGTGAAGTATCACACACAGAAAGTAGCTGAGATCCTCTATTTTTCAACAGAAGATCCAATAGTAGATGTACAGCACATAGATTACACCTTGAAAAACTATGACGGAATCTCGGCAAAAGGAGGCAATTCCCCGAATATCAACAACGTATATAGTACGCGGCATATCGAAAATTCGGCAAATGAATCGCTTCATAAGCTGGATTTTGAAACACGCGGGGTGCTTTACCATGAATTGACGCACGGTTACCAGTATGCACCGAAAGGCATCGGCAACTATGGGAACAATAAAACATTCTGGGCATGTACAGAAGGCATTGCCGATGCAGTAAGAGCCGAAGCAGGGCTATTTGATATGAGCACCCGCAGACCAGGCGGCAACTGGATGAACGGTTATCGCACCACCGGCTTTTTCATCCAATGGCTTACGACAAAAGATCCGGATGCTATCCGTAAATTCCACCGCACAGTAAAAGATCTCGAAGTCTGGAGTTTCGATGGAGCGATCAAAGAAGTCTTTGGACCGGAAGCCGGCATCGAAGGAATGTGGAACGAATATCAGGAATTCCTGAAGAAAAAATAAATCATGAAATTAAGCACATTCGCTCTTTCTCTTTTATTTATGAGCGGGATAGCATCCGCACAGAATAAAGTCTCCTATGTCAATCCGATGATAGGTACGGTAAAAATGGGCCATACATTCCCGGGAGCATGCGTGCCCCACGGCTTTGTTCAGTTGAGTCCCGATACGGATACTATTCCCCATAATATCAATGGTGTATATCAACAAGATGCATACAAGTATTGTGCCGGTTACCAATACGATGACAAAACCATCGTGGGCTTCAGCCATACCCACCTCAGCGGTACAGGCCATTCCGACCTGGGCGATATACTGGTAATGCCCGTCACAGGCACTTTAAAGTTCAATCCGGGAACAGCCGGCAATCCAGGGTCAGGCTACCGTTCACGGTTCTCTCATGATACGGAGACAGCGCGTCCCGGATACTATGAAGTCATGCTGGACGACTATAAGGTAAAAGCTCAATTGACCGCAACCGAAAGAGTTGGAGTGCATAAATATACGTATCCTCAAAATGAAATTCAGAAATTATTATTAGACCTCACCCACGGTATATACAACTACGACGGCAAAGTATTGTGGTCGAGCCTCAGAGTGGAAAACGACACCCTGATAACCGGATACCGCATTACAAACGGGTGGGCAAGGGAAAATTACACTTATTTTGCCGTTTCTTTATCCAAACCTATCAGTAATTATGGTTATGTAGACAGGGGAAAGCCTGGATATACAGGATTCTGGAGGAAATTCAACTTACAAAAAAACTTTCCCGAAATAGCCGGGCGCAAAATCGTATCCTATTTCGAGTTTGATTCCGACCCATCTACTCCCCTGATTATAAAAGTAGCTCTATCGGGTGTCAGTACGCAAGGGGCCTTGAAGAACCTGGAAGCAGAAGCTAAAGGAAAATCATTTGACCGGATTGTTGCAGAAGCATCTTCGAAATGGGAAAAAGAGCTGGAAGTGATTGATGTGCAAGGCAATGAGGATAATAAAACAATGTTCTACACTTCGCTTTACCATACGTTGATAAATCCTTCGGTTTACATGGATGTAGATGGACAATACCGGGGTATAGACCATAATATCCATCAGTCCGAAGGATTTTCTAACTATACGGTTTTTTCTGTGTGGGACACATACAGGGCGCTACATCCCCTGTTTAACCTGATAAACAGAAAGCGAAGCGAGGACATAGTAAACTCCATGCTGGCGCATTATGGGCAAAGTGTACACAAGGCTTTACCGGTATGGTCGCACATGGGGAACGAAAACTGGTGTATGATTGGTTATCATTCCGTGTCGGTTCTTGCCGACGCCATCGATAAAGAGTTGAATATCGATAAGAAAAAAGCATTGGAAGCCATGATTAACAGTTCCAATGTCGATTATTACGATGGTACAGGCGAATATAAGAGACTTGGATATGTACCTTTCGAAAGGAACGGAAGCGGCTCGTCCATTACGCTGGAATATTCATATGATGACTGGACTATTTACAATACTGCCCTGAAAATGAACGAATCTGAAATTGCCGGCATATACGGCAAAAGGGCTTTGAACTACCGTAACGTTTTCGATCCCGTGCTGAAGTTCGTTCGCGCCCGTAAAAATGACGGCTCATGGAAAACTCCGTTCAACCTGTTAAATACGCATGGAGAAGGCTTTATTGAGGGCAATTCGTGGAACTATTCATTCTATGTGCCTCACGATGTGAAAGGGCTCATCCGGCAAATGGGAGGAGACAAGCTATTCGTACAGCGTCTCGATTCACTATTCACAATGCATCTGCCCGATGAATTCTTTGCCGGTACGGAAGATGTAACCCGCGAAGGAGTAATGGGCAACTATGTACATGGCAACGAGCCGAGCCACCATATAGTGTACCTGTATGCATGGACTTCCCAGCCTTGGAAGATGCAATACCGGATACGGGAAATCATGAACCGCATGTACCGCAACAGTATTGACGGATTATGCGGAAATGACGACTGCGGGCAAATGTCGGCATGGTATATTTTTTCTGCTATGGGCTTTTATCCGGTTTGTCCCGGATCGGACCAATATATTCTGGGAGCCCCTTACTTCCCTTATATGAAAGTAAAGGTAGGCGATGGGAAGTACCTTGAAATAAAAGCGGATAATGTAAGCAATAAAATGTGCTATGTGAAATCAGTCAAACTGAACGGTAAAGCATATACAAAAGCATATATAACTTATGATGATATAAAAAACGGCGCGGAACTTACATTTGAAATGTCATCGTCACCCAACAAAAAAAGATTGTTCAGTGAAAACGAAAAACCTTATTCATTATCCAAGTAAAGCCGGAAAATGAATAAATCAGATCCAAAGTATCAGGTAAAAAGAAAACCGGTTATGAACAAATTATTCAGAATACAACTTTCGGTTATAATCTCCCTTCTGGTAATGTCTTGCAGCAAAAAGGCAACTGTAGGAGACGAAACGTCAGCGGATAAATCGCTGAATGCCTATGTAAATCCATTTGTCGGTACTTCCGGCTTCGGAAATGTTTATCCCGGATCGCAGATTCCGTTTGGAAGTATACAAATTAGCCCCGATACGGATAGAGATTATTATGATGCCGCTTCCGGATATAAATATAATCATATGACAATCATGGGGTTCAGCCTCACGCATCTCAGCGGGACAGGAATTCCCGACTTGGGAGACTTTCTTTTTATACCCGGCACCGGAACCAAAAAGTTTATACCCGGCACTCACGACAATCCTGATGAGGGATACCGTTCACGGTACAGCCACAATAAAGAATGGGCTTCACCTGATTATTACGGAGTCAGCCTTTTGGACTATAACGTAAAAGCTGAGATGACATCAGGTACGCGTTCAGGGATATTCAGATTTACTTTCCCCAAAACCGATAGTTCTTTTGTTATGGTGGACATGGATCATGTACAATGGTTCAATACGGCATGGTCGCAGCTCCGTATCGAAAATGACTCCACTATCTGCGGGTTTAAGCTGGTAAACGGATGGGGCCCCGAACGCTATGTTTATTTTGTAGCGCGGTTCTCGAAACCGTTTACCCGATCCGGTATTATGCAGGATGGAAAACCCGTCGTTTACGATACAAGGCGATTCCGCAGCGACAGGGTTGCGTATGGAAAAAAAATTATAGGATGGTTCGACTTCCAGACAGCAGAGAATGAAGAAATCGAAGTTAAGGTGGCTATATCGTCAACCGGTACATCCGGCGCCTATGCAAATCTGAAAGATCTGGATTCCAAAAATTTCGATTCCCTGAAAAATGAAGGCGAAACGCTGTGGGCAAAAGAACTCGGCAAATTTAAGATAAAAGGGACAAAAGAGCAAATGGAAACTTTCTATACATCGGTCTATCATGCTTCACTTCATCCGTTCATATATGAAGATATTGACGGAAAGTTCAGGGGACAGGATTCCGGCATACATCAGGCCGGTGAATTTACTAACTATACGGTATTCTCGTTGTGGGATACTTACCGGGCCCATCATCCATTGCTAAACCTCATCAACCCCGAAAGAAACGCCGATATGATCAATTCCATGCTGGCACACTATGACCAGAGCGTTGAACATATGCTGCCGGTATGGTCTTTTTACGGAAATGAAACATGGTGTATGATTGGCTATCACAGTGTTTCCGTCATTGCCGATGCTATCGTTAAGGATATAAAAGGATTCGATAAAAAACGGGCTTTTGAGGCAATGAAACGGACAGCCATGAATCCGGATTACGATTGCCTTCCCGAATACATGGAAAAGGGTTGGGTTCCTTTTGATAAAGAGCGCGAATCCGTAT
>JAISES010000137.1 GCA_031263965.1 Prevotella sp.
TTCATTATTCCAAAATTGAAACTGAATTTTGTTTTTCGCATCTTCAACGGGAGCGGGTCGGTAAAAACATCTTTGAACAGTTTGTTGCTTCTTGCTTTTAAGGTTTTTACTTCATCGACAGGTACATTTTCGTCATTGAGCCGTTCCATGGTTCTTGCCAGTTCCCGGAGTTTGGAAAAAGTTTCGATAATGGCAAAGGTGGCTTCTACTGCGTCCGGGCTTTTTAGAACAGTTGCCAGCATGTACAGGCCTTTTTCGGATTATGTCAACTAAAAGATTATGTAAAGAAAGTAACGTTTTACTGATATAACCAGCTAATAACCAGCCATAGTTTCACATAATCAGTTTACATAATCGTTTTTCGATGGTGCTGTAAAAAGTATGCTGGTGTATTCATCTTAAAAACAGATTATTATAGGTAAATTTTGGATTTTGTCATTTTTCGTTTTTTCTTGTTTTTTTACTGTACTTCAGGCAAATATGATTCGTCATGTTTATCCCTATCCCCTAAAATCACATTTGGATAATTCATTTTGAGTCAATTATAACAGCATACTTTTTACATCACCTCCTCGTTTTCTTTAGAGTGGGTAATATTGCCCATTATAATTAAATGAAAATGATTATGATTACAGCTTATCAAACGTTCGAAGAACTTACCGCTACAGCAACGGCTTATATGACGAGCCAGGGCTACAGTTTTAAAATGATCGATCACTATCAGCAAAGATGGCAACATGTTGCTAAGTACATGACGGAAAGAGGCATAAAAGAATATGCCCCTGATGTTGGGACTCAATACCTTATTGATACTATCGGAGAGACAGATACAAAAGATTTGCCAAGAAGCAAACGAACGTGTATCCGGATAGTATCTTCCCTGTCTGATTTCTATGTGTCAGGATGTTTCCGGAAACGAAAACTCTACACACCACCGGAAGAACTAACCGGAGAGATTGGATTGGCTATTGCTCAATATATTATTGATTTTAAGCAGATTAACGGTTATGCCAGAAATACCGTGCAAAGCCACAAACTGTACCTTTCCCGTTTTCTTGAGTATTTGAACAAAAGCAATATACGCTCTTTTGCATCATTCAAGCCGGAGGTGATGATTGATTTTGCAGGTAGCCTTACCGGGTATTCCGCAACAACGCGCCACTTTATCATATTGAAAACAAACCGGTTCCTCCGGTATTTACATGAACAGGGAGTCTTACCTGCCGATTATTCTACTGTAACTCCCAAAGATAAGTATGTAAGACAGCCAAAGCTGCCTTCTTACTATTCACCTGAAGAGATAAGCCGGTTATTGAAGAGCATAGACCGTTCAAATGCTAATGGAAAGCGGGACTATGCGATGATCCTGTTAGCTGTAAGATTAGGGCTTCGCCGTTCTGATGTAATAAACATGAAGTTCGATAATATCGATTGGGAGCATGAAAGGATAATCTTCAACCAGCAGAAAACAAAAGTACCGATCGAATTACCTCTGTTCCCGGATATAGGCAATGCGATTATCGACTACCTTAAATATGGTCGTCCTCAGTCAGACCTTCCCTGCGTGTTTCTGCGATTAATACCACCCTATGATCATATGAACGAGAACGCATTACATGGAGCCTTACAAAAATACCTGCGCCTGTCGGGTATCAAATACGATGAACGAAAACATGGCCCTCATGCCCTGCGACACAGTTTAGCCTCTAATCTTTTGAAACAGCATGTTGCACTGCCTGTTATATCCGGTGTACTGGGACATGCAAGAACAGAAAGTACTATTGATTACTTGCGGATAGATATCGAATCTTTAAGAAAATGTGCTTTGGAAATACCATTAAAAAGAAAGGAGGCATCCCATGACCTTTAAAAGTATTTATGCTGCTCATATAGAGAAGTACATTGCGTATAAACGCAATCTTGGTTTTACGCTCCGGGATGTGGAATATGTATTTATCCAGTTTGACCGGTTGGTTTTGCAAAGGGATGAAAAGACGATTGGTATAACAAAGTCCCTGTCGGATGCCTGGTGTGTAAAGCGTCCCAATGAATCAGACGGGACGAGATACGACCGTGTCTCAAAGTTGTCTTTATTTGCCCGCTATCTATGCAATATGGGATACGATTCTTATGTGCCGGAAATTCCTAAGTTCAAAGCATCCTTTATCCCGTATATTTTCACGAAGGATGAAATAGAACGCTTACTGGCAGCAAGTGACCATTACGAGCCAACCAAAATAAAGCAGGATTCCCCATCTTTGATGGCACCTGCCCTGTTCAGGGTTTTGTATGGAACTGGCCTAAGGATAGGGGAAGCTATCGAACTGCTGGACAAAGATGTTGATACGGATAACCGGTATGTTACGGTAAGACAAAGTAAAAATGGAACTGAAAGAATAGTACCATTGTCAGAATCTGTTTCGGAAGCTTGCGAACAATACCGTGCGTTAAAAAGGATAAAGATCAAGAGCAGGATACCGTGTGAATTGTTCTTTGTCAAAAACAATAATACTCATTGCAGTCAGGGAGCAGCATACAAAGCCTTCCGGGATACGATCCGGTTAGCCGGGATACCGCATGGAGGTAAAGGTGCAGGTCCGAGATTGCATGATTTAAGGCATACCTTCGCCTGTCATTCATTAGCCCAAATGATCGAAACGGGAATAGACCCGTACCAGGCAATGCCATTATTATCAACTTACTTGGGACACCGTACGATTGAATCTACAGAAAAATATGTAAGATTAACAGCAGAGATGTATCCGGGATTATTGAAAGACATAGAGCGTGTTTGTGAATTTGTTTTTCCACGTTTAAGAACAACTGATTATGAAACCGACGGACTTTTCTAAACACTTGACAGACTTCCTCACCCTTTATCTCCCAGGCGAGAGAGGTGTGAGTTATAATACCGTTTGCGCTTATAAGGATACTTTCCTGTTGTTTTTACAATTTATGAAAGAAATGAACGCGGTGGATGCGGATAAGCTGACTTTAGAACAAATAACCCGGAAGAAGATTATTGCGTTCCTTGACTGGATACAGAAAGAGCGCAATAACAGTATATCAACCCGCAATGCACGGTTGGCAGCCATACACTCATTCTTCCGCTATCTGCAATACAGGAATCCGGTCAACCTCCATGAATGGCAGCAGATCTTGTCTATCCCGGCTAAAAAAGCAGGTAAACCGTCTATGAACTATATTTCTTTGGAAGGTATAAAACTGTTGCTACAACAACCCGATCAGACAATTCCAAAAGGGAAACGTGATTTAGCCTTGCTGTCATTGATGTATGACAGTGGAGCAAGGGTACAGGAAATAATAGACCTTATACCTGCTTCCATCAATCTCAATAAGCCATATACAATAAATTTATGGGGAAAAGGGAATAAGGGACGAACTGTTCCGTTGATGGATAGCCAAATACAACTACTAAGGAATTATATGGAACATAATGGGTTGTTAGAAGCATACGCAAGCAAATATCCGTTGTTTTACAATAGTCGGAGAGAGAAACTTTCCCGAATGGGAATAACGGTTATCTTGAAAAAGTATGCGGATAAGGCAAGAAGTATAAATCAGGAACTAATGCCTGACGTCGTGACACCGCACACAATTCGACATTCCAAAGCAATGCATTTACTCCAGTCAGGAGTGAACCTTGTTTACATACGGGACTTCCTTGGGCATACTTCCATATCGACAACGGAAATATATGCACGGGCAGACTCCAAACTCAAACGCGAAGCTTTAGAAAAAGCATACTCTTCAACGATCCCCAAAAGCGATGAAGAGGTGCCAATGTGGAAAAAGGACATGGACTTACTCGAATGGCTGAAAGGCTTCAAGTAGAAAAACATAGAAGATTATGTATAGTAAATCACACAACCGATAGCTGGATATCAATATGTTAAGATGTAAACTTTACATAATCTTTTAGTTGACATAAATGGAATTATGTAAAGGTTTACATAATTCCGTAAAGCCTTAAAGACTTCAGGACTTAAAGACTTCCAAACCAATAAAGAAAAAAGAAGGCTGTCCCGGCAACGGGACAGCCTCCTTTAGGGTTTTCAAAAACCTGCTGCTGTTAATAGACAGCTTTTACGCGGCGGGAGTCTGCGGTGACGACATAGACGCCCCGTCCGTTGAGCGGGACGAGCTGTTCGCTGCCGGTGGCTTTGCCGGTGTAGACCAGCTGGCCATAGAGATTGTAGACGGCGAATGTTTCACCCGTTACCAGTCCGCGGACGAGCAGGCCGCGGCCTGTGGACACGGCGTACAGTTT
>JAISES010000143.1 GCA_031263965.1 Prevotella sp.
CACCGCAAGCGGTTCGCAATGACGGAGAAAGGAAAGACGCCTGGCAACCCGTCATTGCAAGGGTTTACCCGAAGCAATCCAATGTCCCCCGCCGGCGCGGACATTTGTCCGGGTCCTGCTCCAAGAGCAATTCTTTTTTTGCTGCGCAACACACAGACTACAAGTCTGTGCGAGCGGTAGAAAATACCTATAAAAAAATTTCCCGTAAAATTTGAACAGTTTCTAACTGACAGACTTCATTTACGATATCAAACTTTGATTAATTTCGTATCTTTACGTTTTCTAACAATTCATATTCAGAATAATCTATATGCAGTTAATCGACGGAAAAGCCATATCGGCACAGATAAAAAAAGAAATCGCAGAAGAAGTATCTCAAATAAAGGCAGCAGGAGGAAAAACGCCTCATCTGGCAGCTGTACTGGTAGGCCACGATGGAGGCAGTGAAACCTATGTAGCCAGTAAAGTCCGCACTTGCGAAGAGGTAGGGTTCAAATCATCGCTTATCCGTTTCGAAAATACTGTAAGTGAAGAGGATTTACTTGCCTGTGTAGATAAACTAAACAAAGATGCCGATGTAGATGGCTTCATAGTCCAATTACCTTTACCAAAGCATATATCCGAGCAGAAAGTGATTGAAGCTATCGATTATCGCAAAGATGTAGACGGTTTTCATCCCATCAATGTGGGACGCATGTCCATCGGGCTGCCTTGCTTTGTCTCGGCCACGCCAGCAGGCATATTAGAATTGCTTAAAAGATACGAGATACCTACACGAGGCAAACATTGTGTTGTATTAGGACGAAGCAATATAGTAGGGAAACCTGTGGCAAGCCTGATGATGCAAAAAGGTTATCCCGGTGATGCTACAATCACTGTTTGCCACAGCCGAACTCCGAACATTAAGGAAATTTGCCTGAGTGCAGATATAATTATTGCAGCGCTTGGCGTACCCGGATTCCTGAAAGGAGATATGGTTAAAGACGGTGTTGTTGTTATCGATGTAGGCACTACCCGCGTACCATCTACCGGAACCAAGTCGGGTTTCAGGTTGAAGGGCGATGTCGCTTTCGACGAAGTAGCTCCAAAAGCATCCTGCATCACGCCTGTTCCGGGAGGCGTAGGGCCTATGACAATCATCTCATTGATGAGAAATACTCTGTTAGCCGGGAAAAAGGAAATATATAAGTAACTGATGTTACGCAAAAAGTTAACAAGATACGAGTAGACGAGTTAACAACTTGTAACTTGTTCACTGTAGAGACTGTGGCAGAAGTTCTTTTACACGGGTTGTTATTGCGGACTCGACCCGCAATCAGCTGATAAACAGAGATTAGATATCGGGGGATTCCGTGTCGGGCACGGAATGACAGGCTTTTGATACACCCTCTTCTTTATTTTCAGATATTTCAGAGACATTTACGTAGGTCTCGCTTTGGAGCCGCCGTTGCTGCTCATGAAGGTCAAATATCTGAGTACGGAAGCCCGCATTACGGTGTAGTTTACTATAAGCTTCCTTTGCCGCTTTTTGCTGAGATTCTTTTTTGGAGTAACCCGTTCCTAAACCGGCTTGTAATCCCATTATAATAACCGCAGTCTTGAAGATCGGGGTATTATTTTCATCCACGTAACTGTCTATTAAGTCGAAACTGACAGATATTTTTTGCTTCTGGCTCCACTCTATCAGCCTGGATTTATAGTTTGCCTCTATTTCGGCAACAGTATCTATATTCAGATGCCTTTGTATCAATCTTTCAAAAATAAATTTCTTAGCCACACGATATCCCTGATCGAGATAAATAGCCCCAATAAGCGCCTCTAAAGCATTGCCATACATATGCGTATTATGAGCCGTACTGCGGGTGGATGATTTTATGAACTTATCGATACCTAAGTCCAAAGCCAGTTTATTAAGGGTTTCCCGCTGCACTATCTTAGAACGCATGTTTGTAAGGAAACCTTCTTTCTTATATTCAAACTGTTTGAATACAATATCGGCTACTATAGCATCCAGAATGGCATCTCCAAGAAACTCCAGGCGTTCATTGTTAATCCACCGGCCGTCTTTCAGCTTTATTGAAGAGGATTTGTGTAAAAAAGCCTGTTCGTACAATGTTATATTATACGGATAAAAACCTAATATTTTATGGAAAGACGCATAAGGCTCCTTCCCTCTTTTAGGAAGAAGCCTTATACCTCGATATATTTTTCTAAGCACAGTATTTCTATTTCTTAAACTTCTTCACTATAATACAAGCGTTATGTCCACCGAAGCCAAATGTGTTGGATAATGCTACATTAACAATCCTCTCTTGAGCCTTATTGAATGTAAGATTCAATGTATAATCGATTTCAGGGTCTTCATCGCCCTCAAAGTTAATAGTAGGAGGTACAATGTCATTTTGTACTGCCAATACGCAGAACAAAGCTTCCATAGCTCCGGCAGCGCCAAGCAGGTGGCCTGTCATCGATTTGGTTGAACTAATATTCAGGTTGTAAGCATGTTCGCCAAAAACCTCTTTTATCGCTTTTATTTCGGATGGATCTCCTACCGGAGTTGATGTTCCATGTACATTGACATAATCCATTTCCGCAGGATCCATATGCGCATCTTCCAATGCGTTCCTCATCACCAGCTTTGCACCTAAACCTTCCGGATGGGATGCTGTCAAGTGATAAGCATCTGCCGACATACCGCCACCGACTACTTCGGCATATATTTTAGCCCCGCGAGCCAGCGCATGCTCTAACTCTTCGAATATAAGGCAAGCCGAACCTTCTCCGATAACGAACCCGTCACGGCTGGCACTGAACGGGCGGGAAGCTGTCTGGGGTGAATCGTTTCGCGTAGACAAAGCTGTCATTGCATTGAACCCGCCTACTCCGGACGCGGTAATAGCAGCCTCGGCACCACCTACTACCATAACATCAGCCTTGCCCAGACGAATCTGGTCAAAAGCCAGAATAGCGCTATGTGTAGATGAAGCACAGGCCGATACTGTACCAAAATTAGGCCCTCTCAATCCGTGACGGATCGAAATCATCCCCGCCGCTATATCCGAAATCATCTTAGGAATAAAAAACGGATTGAATTTCGGCCCCATATCTTCGTGCGTAAAGTAATAACTGACCTCTTCTTCAAAGGTCTTGATACCACCTATACCTGCCGACATGAGTACGCCGATCCTGTCGCAGTTTTCTTTTTCAAAATCAAGTTTTGAATCTGCAATGGCCTCCTCCGAAGAAGCTATAGCCAAGAATGTATATCTTTCACATTTGCGGATTTCTTTCCTGTCCAGATAGGCCGACGGATCAAAATCTTTTACTTCGCACGCAAATTGTGTTTTAAATTTAGAGGCATCGAAATGAGTAATAGGTCCAGCCCCGCTCACTCCTTTTAAGGCATTGTCCCATGTTGCAGCGACATTATTACCTAGTGGAGTAACCGACCCCAGACCTGTTACTACTACTCTTTTTAATTCCATAAGTAAATATTGGAAAAAAGATTATTTTGCATTTGCTTCAATGTAAGAAAC
>JAISES010000153.1 GCA_031263965.1 Prevotella sp.
ACAAAATAAACTCGCATCTAACGATGCTCAGACAGAATTTTGTTTTTAACGCCCGCTTCGCTGTGTGGGTACCCCGTCTATCCGCCAAGGCCGTCAGGCTGACGCATGACAAGAACAACAAAAGCGATATGCCTGTGGTGCGCCAGCCTTGCGCCATATGTTTTACGTGCGGGGTACCCGTCAGGAGAAAATACAACCGGATTGCTTCGGGTAAACCCTCGCAATGACGAGAGAAATAGAACATATTTTTTAAACATAATCAAACCTTTGACGGGTATTGTTCAATAAATACTAACTTAAATGAATAGAAAATAAGCAAAACAAATCAATTCTTCTCGCTTATACATTGAACTATGAATTAGTATAGGATTTGAAAAAGACTTGCTATAATATTTAAACAGTCCCTAAATCCAGGATATCTATCACACGATGAGCAACTCCCATATTGGAACGCACATAGTTGCCTGCGTGGGCGCCGGCTGCCTTCAATATATCGTCGTAGTGCAGAAACTCGTCCATGAGTCCTCTGAAAGCCTGATAGTCGGATATAGAATATCCGCCGCCTTGCTCTATAAGCTGCTGTGCTTCGAGGAATTTTTTAAAGTTAGGGCCGAATATGACGGGTATGTCATATACTGCCGCTTCGAGCACATTGTGTATGCCTGCTCCGAACCCTCCTCCGATATATGCTATTTGCCCATACCCGTATATGGACGATAAAAGTCCGAAATTATCTATGATAAGGCAATCATAATCTCCCATCATTTCAGGGATGGTTTTCGAATAGCGGATATGCGGACGCTGTAAAAGGCCTTCCAAATATTTCAGATGCGCTTCATCTACTTCATGCGGAGCTATTATTAATTTTAAGGACGGGGTACTGTTGAAGAAAGGAATAAGTATATCTTCGTCTTTAGGCCAGGTACTTCCTGCAACTAAAGTTTGTTCGTTTTCACTGGTTGCTTTACGGACAAAGGATTCGATGATATTCAATTGTTTCGCTTGCTTCTGAATATCGCCAACTCTGTCGAATCGGGTGTCGCCGCATACAACAGTATTTGTAACACCTATATTGTTTAGTAGTTTAACCGAGTTTTCATCCTGTACACAAATAGATTTGTATTTTTTTAGTAATCTCCTCATATCTTTTCCGTACCACCTGAAAAATATTTGTGATTCACGGAATATAGCTGAAACGATATAAACAGGAATATCTCTCTTATTCAGCTGGTTTACGAAATTATACCAAAATTCATATTTGATGAAAACAGCCTTTTCGGGTTGTATAAGTTTCAGGAATTTTTTTACGTTTCTTTTTTTATCGAAGGGGAGGTAACAGACAATATCTGCCATTGGATAGTTTTTCCTTATTTCGTAACCCGAAGGGGAAAAGAAAGTCAGTAATATCTTATACCCGGGATGATTTTGTTTTATTGCTTCAATGATCGGCCGGCCTTGTTCAAACTCACCTAAGGAAGCCGCATGAAACCATATATAACGGGCATTCGGATCTACTTTTTCCCGTAATATGGAATAGGTTTTTTTGTGTCCGGTGATCATTTTTTTTGCCTTTTTGTGGAAAGGCGATATTATGCGTATAATAAACGCATACAGGTATATGGCAAAATTATATAATACCATGTTGATTACAATTTTATATCCCTAATAGCTTTGTTCAGGCGGCTGATGGTTTCGTCTTTACCGATAGCGGCGGTAATATCGAACATGTGAGGACCTTTGGATTCTCCTACTACGGCTAAACGAAAAGCGTTCATTATATTCCCGAGGTGATAACCTTTGCTTTCTATCCAGGCTTTCACTATTTCTTCCTGATTGTGGGCCGAGAAGTCTTCTATTTGTTGCAATATTCCGGCTAATTCCGACATTTGCGCAGGTGATTCTTCTTTCCAGCGTTTTTTCACAACCTTTTCATCATATGATGCAGGCGCTTCGAAAAAGAAAAACGACTGATCCCATAGTTCCTGTACAAAATTTACACGTTCCTTTACAAGACCGACAACGGTTTCTGTATATTCGAGGCAAACATCTATTCCTTTTTCTTCTAAAAGAGGGTAGTAGAGTTTGGCTATTTCCTCATTCGATTTTAACTGTATATACTGGTGATTAAACCATTTGCCCTTTTCGTAATCGAATTTGGCCCCGCTTTTGCTGCATTTTTCCAAAGAGAACAACTGTATAAGTTCCTCCATCGGGATTATTTCCTGATCGTTACCCGGGTTCCATCCCAAGAGAGCCAAAAAGTTTATGACAGCTTCGGGCAGATAACCACTTTCGCGATACCCCGATGATATTTCTCCGGTTTTAGGATCTTTCCATTCTAACGGGAAAACAGGAAAGCCAAGGCGGTCACCGTCGCGCTTACTCAGTTTTCCGTTTCCTTCAGGCTTTAACAATAAAGGAAGGTGCGCAAATTGAGGCATTGTATCTTCCCAGCCGAAAGCGCGATATAGCAATACATGCAGAGGCGCTGAAGGGAGCCATTCTTCACCCCGTATTACATGGGTAATTTCCATCAGGTGATCGTCTACAATATTTGCCAGATGGTAAGTTGGTAAGTTGTCAGCCGATTTGTATAAGACTTTGTCGTCTAATACAGATGAATTGTACTTTACTTCGCCCCGTATGGCATCATTCACTATTACATCCCTGTCTGCTTCTATCCTGAACCGGACAACATATTGTTGCCCTGCGTTTATGAGGCTGTCGACTTCATCCTTGCTTAGGGTTAACGAGTTGCGCATTCCTTCGCGGGTGGATGCGTCATATTGGAAATTATCGGTAGCTTTCCGTTTTGCTTCGAGTTCTCCGGGGGTATCGAAGGCTATATAAGCCGCTCCTTTTTCGAGCAATACGTCTACGTATTTCTTGTAAATTTCTTTTCTGTCCGATTGGCGGTATGGTGCATAAGGGCCGCCCAGATGTGTGCCTTCGTTGAACTGTAATCCCAACCAGGTAAAGGCTTCTATAATATATTCTTCTGCTCCCGGAACAAAACGCTGGGAGTCTGTATCTTCAATTCGCAGTACAAAATCTCCCTTATGCTTTTTTGCAAAGAGATAGTTGTATAATGCTGTACGTACGCCTCCTATATGTAAAGGCCCTGTCGGACTAGGGGCAAACCGTACTCTAACCTTTCTTGCCATAAAACGATATATTAAAGTGGCTACAAAAGTATAACAAAATATTGTAAAATGCTATGTGTGACTATCAGCTATTGAACAGAAAAATCAGAATCTTCTGTATTTTATTTAGAAACTGTTTGAATTTTATCGAAAAATATTATTATAGGATTTGAAAAAAATTGCTATAAAATTCAAACAGTTTCTAAAACAAAAAGCTTTTTTTTATTGTTATTAATGAACCTGCAAATAATAAAAATCTATCCTGTGATATAAACATTCGATCATTTTCATTTGGATAGGAATGTTTGTTGTATTAAGTTTGTATATATAAAATAATATTAATAAATAAAAACAATCAAATTATGTCTACATCAACATTAAAAGAACAGAAATCTGCAACATTGAATGCAGAAATTGCAACATTTATCGGGGAAATATTTTCTTTCAACAATAGCTTGAAGCTATATCATTGGCATGTAACAGGAAAAGGAAGTTATTCACAACACATCGCATTGGATCAGGCACTGGGAGATCTGCTGGATGTAACAGACCGCTTGGTGGAAACTTCATATGCAGTTAAAGGTGATCTGGATATTGTGATCCCTGAGACAAAAAGGCCAAGCGATATTGTCAAACATGCAGAAACTTTCTTTAGCTATACGGAAAGCCAAAGAAAGTTGTTTGCAGAAGCTTTCACTCAAGCTGTTATTGATGATTATCAGGAAGCAATACAACAATTGCTTTATCGCCTGAAGAGGCTTCAATAAGGACAAATTTAAAGTATAGTGAATAAAAGGCTGCCGAAGGGTAGTCTTTTGTTGTTTAATAAAGAGTTATAATTTATTTTAGAATACCGGTCAGTGGCTTGATTAAGTTAAAAAAATATGTTCTATTTCTCCCGTCATTGCGAGGGTTTACCCGAAGCAATCCGGTTACTCCCACCCGGATTGCTTCACCTTTGGCTCCGCTTCGCTCTGCCGAATTCTAAGACCGGGACAACATATATTTACATTTTAACATTGATATTTCATTAATTCCACATATGGAGTACCTCTTTTAATGACGGCAAACATCCGGCCTACCAGTTTTCAGCCCGTGGTTAGATCTGAAAAATCCTTATCATGGTTATTAAATAGACGCGTGACAAATATATTTGATTATTTTGTAAACAAAAACTAATCTTATAAGATTTCTAAAAATAGAACAATTTTAAACAATTTTTTAATTTAAAAATTATGGAAAAAGAACAAAACAATGAGAGACAACAAGTAAGTCCCAACCAGACATTTATTATTAATCAGCCGGAAGCGAAGAAATCGAACGGGATAGGCACAGCCGGTTTCGTTTTGGCTATAATCGCACTGTTTCTATCATGGGTTCCCGTATTGGGATGGATCTTATGGATACTTGGGCTCATACTCTCTTTTGTAGGTGTATTCAGACAGCCGAAAGGATTGTCCATTGCCGGGCTTGTCATTTCGTGTATAGCCCTTATTGTGCTGATCATTGTGGTAGGAGCTATTGCTACGGCTGTCGGACTTAGTTAGAGATATGAGGCACTGTTAGAAACTATTTGAATTTTATAGCAAATTTTTTCTAATCCTATAATAATTTTTTTCGCTAAAATTCAAATAGTTTCTTAGTTAACATTTAATTTATAGACATGAAAAGAGTATTTTTCTTATTTCTATTGATGCTTCCGGTTGTTGTTTGTACAAATATTTCAGCTCAGGGCTTTCTTAAAAAAATAGCCAAAGGTATCGAATCGGCAAGCAAAGAGGTGGATAAAGTATTAGGTACAGATACAAAGAGCCAGTCACAGTCTCAGCAGGCAAAGTCCACCGCTACGGGAAAACAGGAAGCGAAGGTTATTAAGCCTTTCGTTACAGCAAACACGAAAACAATATATCTTGAAGATATTGCCTTTCATTTTAGCTATGACGATTTTAGTGATGGAGTGGCATTTGTAAAAAACGTAAAAAAAGATCGTTGGGGAACTATTGATACCCTTGGAAATCAGTTGATTGATTATGTATTTGACCTTAGTTACAATCCGAACAGGCCAAGCCCCCGTTATAATAGTGGCGTGTGTATACTCAACTCTTCGATACTGGATAAGAAAGGTAAGGTTGTGAAAGCAATTCCAAACTTAAGCAGTTATACAAATTTTGATGATAATATAGCGCATGTCCGCCTTCGTTTCAAGGATACCAAAAAGTCGACAACTTATCGCGAGGAATACTATTATCAATATACTTACATCAATACGAAGGGTGAAACCGTATATCCTCATCTTGCCGTTGACATTGCGCAAAAAAATGATGGACGGGATATTCCGTCTTTAGCGCCTCTGCACAGTCTTTCGGAAGGATTAAGGGCTTATTGGAGTTATAAGTCCGGCTGGGGATTTATCGATAAGTCAGGAGCTATTATCGTAAAACCGGCTTATCGGAATGTACATGATTTCAGCGATGGATATGCGGCTGTGCAAAATTGGGAAGAAAAATGGGGATTTATTGATAAGACAGGCAAGTTGGTGATAGATTGTATTTATACCAATGAACCTGTTGATTTCAGCGAGGGATTGGCTATTGTCAGGAAACGGGATGGTGCTGAATGTTATATAGATACCGCAGGAAACATGGTTGACCTACCTAGTGATGAGATACTGAAGACGGTTTATGGACTTGGAGTATTTCTCAACGGAAAAGCCTTTATGGAGTATGCAGGCGGCATGATAATTCTTGACCGTGACTTGAAGCATTATAAACAATTTTCCGGATTGACAGGTATATATGGGAAAAACATCTATGCGTATGCAAACGGTTTGTACTATTTCAGGGCTAATAATAGAGAGATGATCGATATTGTTACTGAAGACGGTAAACGGATTTATGATGGGTACTCTTTTAAGAACGGACTGGCGAAATTTTCCGATGGGCCTACGCAAAGAGACAAGAAAGGTTATATAACCGAAACAGGCGAAGTGAAAATCCTCTTTAAGGAACCGGAATTTTAGAAATGTTCAGCAGATTAAATTTAAATCAGTAATAAGAAGTTGTTTAAATTTTATAGCAAATTTTTTTCGCTAAAAATCAAACAGTTTCTTAACGTCCCTGCCGAGTGCCGGCCTTTCGGTTCGTTTTGAGCAATACCAAAAGAACAGGTAAATCGAACAATCAGATACGGTAATAATTTTTTTATGGAACTTAAAGCAACCTTTTGTCATATAAATTTGTTACTTTTGCAAAGTCTTTAAGCGATAATTAATAATCAAATATAAATTAAAAACAATGGTTAATTACAAAGACTTAGGATTAGTAAACACAAAGGAGATGTTTGCAAAAGCTGTAAAAGGCGGATATGCAATACCTGCGTTCAATGTTAACAATATGGAACAATTACAGGCTATCGTACAAGCTGCATCAGAAACAAAATCTCCGGTTATTGTACAAGCATCAAAAGGTGCGCGTCAATATGCCAATCCTATCTTATTGCGTTACATGCTACAGGGTGCTGTAGAATATGCAAAAAGCTTGGGATGGGAAAAACCACAGATAGTTTTGCACTTAGATCACGGTGATACTTTCGAGACTTGCAAAGACTGTATCGATTCAGGATTCTCTTCTGTAATGATTGACGGTTCGCATCTTCCATACGAAGAGAATATAGCCCTTACTAAAAAAGTAGTAGAGTATGCGCATCAATTTGACGTAACAGTTGAAGGCGAGCTTGGTGTATTGGCAGGTGTAGAAGACGAAGTATCTGCTGAACATCATACATATACTCAGCCTGAAGAAGTTGTGGATTTTGCTACACGTACAGGTTGTGATTCACTGGCTATCTCTATCGGCACTTCTCACGGAGCCAACAAATTTACTCCGGAACAATGTACAAGAGATGAAAACGGTCAACTGGTTCCGCCTCCATTGCGTTTCGACATATTAGAAGCCGTAGAGAGAGAACTTCCGGGTTTCCCTATCGTTCTTCACGGAGCATCTTCTGTTCCTCAGGAAGAAGTAGCTACTATCAATAAATATGGCGGCGCATTGAAAGATGCTATCGGTATTCCTGAAGAGCAACTTCGCAGAGCAGCGAAATCGGCAGTATGTAAGATCAATATCGACTCGGATAGCCGTCTTGCCATGACAGCAGCTGTACGTGAAGTGTTTGCGACTAAGCCTGCTGAGTTCGACCCGCGCAAGTATCTCGGACCGGCTCGTGAGAATATGAAAAAACTATACAAGCACAAAATCGAAGCAGTGCTTGGTAGTGCAGAAAAAGCTGAATAATCAGTACCATTATATTATAGAAAAAGGTTGCCTGTTTACCGGCAACCTTTTTTATTTGCCTTTGAATAAGATGATTTCGGATAAACATGTGTCGTCATACTTCGTTCCCTGATAGATACCTGTTATTTCCAGTTCTATTCTGGTTGCTTTGTACTTGCTGTAAGGATATGCTATATTATAATAACGGGCGTCGGGATGTTCGCGCATACTCTCAAGATAAAAGGGTCGATATTCCACACCCTTGAAATTAATATTTTCGTCCATGGGAACATTGTCGGATTCCTCCCCGTCTCTAGTTCCTTCTATATTTATACGGATCGATTTTATACGGTTGTTTTCCAGATAAGTAGATTTACTTTTATGGTATCCGTTTACCATAACAAAGCCTTCTATTAAGGTAGGTTTCTTAAATTCGATGATGATCTTATCGCCTACACCGCCAACCCATGCAGTAGCAAAGTCCAGGTCGGTAAGATTACTTATAGGATAGGCTTTTTGTTCGCTTGCGGCAGATATTCCATATTCACCAGCCGGTATTATTAGGGACAGATATTCTGTCAAGTCTAAACCATTTATAAGTTTATATTTGAGATGTATGGGTTGTGAATCTTTGAAGTTGAAATTATTTGACCGGTATGTAAATGCATCCCCATTTTGCGTAAAAGGTAGTCCCTCTATAGTCAGGTTATTTCTATATCTGGTTTTTTCATAATAATCCGGAGTCAGGGCAATATCTGAAGCATCTATCTGTACATAAAAATCACGAGCCGTTCCGTTTCCCCAATGAGAGGCCGGTGACAGGTCGTATACTAATTCATTCTCGCAACTGTAAAAGCCTAGTTGTGCCGCGTAAGTTCCCGACACGGATGAATTACGGATTGCGTATCTCACTTCCAAAGTAACAATTTCTCCTTTTTTGATACTGATTTGAGTATAAAACCATCTGCGGTAGACTGATTCATAAATACTGTATGCAAGACTTGCTTCATATTCTTCCAACCCTTCCTTGCCGGAAGAAAAATCCTTTCTGTCGGGAAGTTGAGAATTTGTTAGTACGGCTTCGGACGAAGCTTTGGACGGCAATGGTTTACCATCCAGATAAAAAAAGATATCTTTGATGTAGTTGTCTTGCCATCCGATGGTATAGGAACTTTCGGAATAATAATCCGGCGTCAAACCTGAATTTACATATTTTTCGCCTCCACCCTGATAATCTACGGGAAAACCATAATCGATGTCTATATAGTCTTTACCGGAATTGTTCCATAGAACATACTTAACCGTTACCTGGCTGTATTTCCCCGGGCGGATATACAATTTTTCACTCAAAACCTGGACATCTGCTATCTTCATAGGTGTAGGATTCGACGACCCGATCAGCGCCGAATGCCTATCGGTAGGGTCTCCGTTTGCTATGGCAGACAAAACGTATAAAAGGGTTAGTACACAGGCTATAATCTTTTTCATAGTAGTTGTTTTTTATGATAAAAGTAAAATTTATTTTGAAAATAACATCTGAAACCGAGAGATTTTAGTTATGCAGGGTTTATTATACCACTTTAAAAATTATTTCTTGCTATTACGCATATTTAACAAACACGCTTGAACTTTTCTATATTCAATATGGTTATAACAGCGTGTAGTTTTGTAAAGTTTGTGTTAAGGTATAAAGAGTCTGCGGTGTGACATCGCGGACTCTTTTGGTTTTGTTCCATAAAAAATAGCTAATAAGTCTTTGTATAATCCTATAATAAGTTCTATAAAATAATTATATCGTATTTGATTGTACAATTTCTCCCGTTATTGCGAGCCTGAAAGGCGAAGCAATCTGGAAATTGGCCGGTTAGCGGTAGGTGCAGTCCTTTGTGACTGCTCGAAAAATACAGATGTATAGCTTCGGGTAAACCCTCGCAATGACGAGAAAGATTAAACATAAGTAATGAAAACAATTTAATACAACATTATTTTCGTTTTTGTCATGCTGACGGAAGGAAGCATCTCGTGTATATTTTGTTTTGGAGAAACGAGATCCTTCGTTCCTCAGGATAACAGAGAGTATGTTGTATTAATTTTTATTGATTTATAAATAATATTTTTCGCTAAAATTCAAACAGTTTCTTAGGGTTCCCTAACCTATTTATAAGTTCTTCTCCAAGCTTGGTTTTAGTTTCGATATGCTGCAAGATAGCTTTTACAAACGCGTTTTCTTCAAATATTCCGCGAACCTGGTCAAAGTCTACTTTTTGTTGATACCTATCGCCATCTACACCGAATCCGGTACGCGAAGAGAGAGAGAATTCCTTCCTGGCATCGTTATAGATCATCTTATCTAAATCTACAACTGCTTTATTCCAGCTTTTAACAATAGAAATAATATCTTCAGCAATAATTGATTTTAACGAAACCCCGAAATATTGTTGTATCTTATCCCAAGCCCAAGTCCATTCCAATGAGTAATAATTTCGATGAAGTTGAACAAAAACATTATTTATTATCTCAACATCAGATATTTCCCCCGATTCAATATGATTTATCAGGGAATCGATTTCCGATCGCGGCGCCAGCAAACCTCCTATATCGCTCCATTCATTTAATCCGATAGATGTATCCGGATTTAAACAATCCCTTATCTCTTCGTTGCTGCTACAGGAACAGCCCGCCAACCGCGAAATAACAGAGTTTCCTAAAAACTTTATAATAGCCATATTATACAGGTTTATTCCCTTTTTCAGGGATGTACCCTTTATCCGGCAACTCTGATACGTATAGAAAGCAGAAGTTTCGCCACAGGTATTTTGCAAACCATTTAATATATCGATGGACTTAAACATTTTTTGAACAGTATAAGGGCTTAATAAATTAAAGTTGATCTGATCGAACTGTTCAGGATCTTTACGTTTATCGCGTTTGGGGAATTTTTGAGCATCGCGGATCGTACCGACACTGCGAAGATTTACCCCCGGTACAAGTACCGATTCACTCTTATCTTCTATCAGATAAGAGAATGGCATATCCGAAGTATCCGGATTTTGATAATGACGCCCCATGATTAATGAAAATGCCCCAATACGGGCAGGCCACAAAACATAAGAATTACTGGTCGTTTTCCCTCCTCTTTCAACTATCCCCTGATGTATAGGCCCCAATTTGTACATATGATTACTCTGGTTCGATCCGGAACCAGCATTCATAAAGGAAAACATACCGGCAATAAGTAGCGTTGACTTATGATGTGTAACAGTATATGGCCCTGCAAACAAGGCACATGCCTCACCGTTTTCACCCTGGCAATTGCTAAAAAACAAAGAATCGCTTGCCGAATAAGTATGTCCCAATTGGCAAGACTGGCCTACAAAACAACGCGTGAGCATTGTTCCATCCTCAACCCGCGAACCGGAGCAAATTATAAAATCGGATGCCATCACGCTATATCCGATATGAACAGGTGCATGACGATTACTGTTAATACTCCCGTTTTCAAGGTGCCGGGCTCCTTCTATTTCAGCACAATCCCCTATGCGGACATTCTTTATAGCCCCTGCGTTTACAATGGCAACATCACTGCCTATTGTACCCATCGAGGAGGTTTGCTTCCCTGCATAACTGCATACCATATCCTGCATTTTCTTAATCAAAGCAGGGCGATGACGGTAGAACGACAAAATATAAGCAAAATGAGCGCTAAGCTTATCATAAATCAAGACTTCGCGCCCTCCTGTTTCGTTCAATACCGAGACCTCCACACCATTGCCAAAAGCAGATTCACCCTCTACGTAAAGGTGGTGTATATTCTGAATCCTGACATTGTCGCCAATGCGGTAATTCGCTATATAGTTCTGGACATTTTCGATTAATACATTATTGCCAATTTCACAATTATGCAAACAGGCATGATTTATTCCGGAATGTTTTTTCAATCCTCCGGGAAGAGTAAAGTATTCTTCAAGAACTCCGAGTTTTATTTTTCCCGAAAAAGCCACAGCCTTGATATATTCGGGAGAAAAATCATGATGTACAGTTATATTGTCCCAATTTTCGGCAACGCAGCCATGATGGGTAAGTTTCTCTATTTCAAGAGAAGTTAAGTTTCTATAAGTCATACAGTTTTCTAAAAAGGGGTCTGGGGTTCAAATTACAACAAAAATAATAAGAAACTATTTAAATTCTACAGCAAATCTTTTTTATAGCCTATTTTTCGTGTTCTTTTAGATTCTTTTTCTTAGTTGCCTATTTATAAGGTGTAGTAGTATGTACATAGTATGTACATCAAAAATAAAAAGAACTTACAATTCTAAATCGTAAGTTCTTGATTTTCACGTAGCGGGAGCGAGAATTGAACTCGCGACCTCATGATTATGAATCATGCGCTCTAACCATCTGAGCTATCCCGCCAAACATCATATTAGCGGGTGCAAAAATAGAGGATTATTTTTGATAATACAAGTATCAGACGCGAAAATAATTCATTTAATTTATCCGATATAGCGGAAAAACCTCATATCCAATATAAAACTTGCTAATATAATTTAAGATAAATATCTTTCTTGAGATTATGCACACGAACATTTTTCTTTTTACTATTTTTGTAGTCGATTTTGAGATAATAATTTAATGCTAAGAATAAAGCGATTATATACATTTATCATTCAAACATTTATCCCGGTCTTTATGATGACCTTTGCTATATGTTTGTTTATCGTATTAATGCAGTTTATATGGCGTTACGTTGAAGACTTTGTGGGAAAAGGTCTCGACAATACTGTGCTCGCCGAACTATTCTTATATGCAGCTCTCAGCCTTATACCCATGGCTTTGCCGTTATCACTGCTTTTAGCATCACTTATGGCATTTGGAAATCTGGGAGAACGCATGGAATTATTAGCTATTAAAGCATCGGGTGTATCGCTTCTGAAAACTATGCAGCCACTGATTATGCTTGTAGCATGTATTTCTATCGGAGCTTTCTTTTTCCAGAATGAGGCTATGCCTCGTATTCAGGTGAAATTCAGGTCTTTAATGATGTCTATTAAGCAAAAATCACCGGAGTTGGATATTCCGGAAGGATCATTTTACAGCGGTATAAATAATTATAGTTTATATGTAAAGAAGAAAGACTCTGAAACGAAGATGCTGAAGGATGTAATGATTTATGATACTTCCGAAGGCTTTGATAATATGTCTGTATTTGTTTGCGACTCTGCATTAATGAGAGTCACTGAAGATAAAAAATATCTGTTGTTAAATCTTTATTCAGGCCAGCGATTTGCCAATTTTCGCCAAGCAGATCTTACATCAAATGCAAATCGTAACAGCCAGTTTGTGCCATATAGCAGAGAAAATTTTGTGGAGAAGGAAATTGTTATTTCGTTCGATAGTAATTTCGCCAGGATAGATGAGTCTAATTTGGAAGGAACTCAAATATCGAAAAATATTGCTAAGTTGTCCCATTCTATAGATTCTCTTAACAACCGGCTGGATAGTATAAATGTACAAGACCGGAAACTCTTAGGTAAACATACATACCTTACATACCGGAATAATGATTCATATCAAAAGAATAAAGAAAATCAGATAGTTAAGAATAAAATCGAAGTGCCGGATAAGATTAATTTCGATTCATTGATGAATTCCTTTACTTTAGAGGAAACTTCCCTGTATCTGAATATTGCGGCAAATGACGCCGAAAGCAACAGGTTTAATATGATGGAAGTCATCCCTAAAGTAAATATGCAAAAAAACATCCGCCTGCATCAGATAGAATGGCATCGGAAATTTGTTTTATCATTTGCTTGCCTCATCTTTTTCTTTATCGGCGCGCCGTTGGGAGCGATCATACGCAAAGGGGGATTAGGCATGCCGGTTGTCGTATCGGTTATATTGTTCATTATCTACTACATAATAGACAATATAGGCTATAAATTGGCTCGCGACGGAGTATGGATCGTATGGCAGGGCATGTGGCTCAGTTCGATGGTATTGTTTCCTTTGGGAGTGTTCCTTACCTATAAAGCCATGAATGACTCTGCTCTGTTCAATACCGAAGCCTATGGCAATTTCTTCAGGAGGATGCTCGGTTTAAAGAAAAAAGCCATATATGACAATGAGGTGATAATTGATGAATCGGCAATCCCTGCTTTGGAAACATTAAATGCAGATCCGTCTATAATTGCAAGTCTCGAATCTATGGGTATAGATATGCTGAAAGACGTAGCGAGAAATCATCAGCAATACGGCTATGGATCCGGTACTTTAGACGTTGTACTGAGTGTATTAAAGACCAAAGGAACAAGCTTTTTTGATGTCAGGATTAAAAGTCTGGACTACAACGAAGCTGTAAGTTATTATAAAGCATTCCTCAAAAATTATAAGATAGCTATTACCGGATATTTTACCGTCTTAATTCTCTGGTTATTACAAATTACTGTAAATTCGGATATACTGACTTTTACGGCATTTATTGCCACATTGGGATATATCGGATGCTATATAAAATCATTTATCTGTTATTTTGACTTTTATAGAAGCATCGATAAAAAAATAAAGAAAAATAACCCGAGGATTATGATATTGTCCTTCTTCTGCATATGGGGATTATATAAATATCTGAAAGGGCAAATAAAGAGCGAATTAGAAAACATAAAATGGTAAAACTATATATGGACAAAATAAAGTTAGATACAGTAGAAGAAGCTATAGACGAAATAAGAAAAGGTAATTTCGTCATTGTAGTGGATGATGAAGATCGCGAAAACGAAGGGGATCTTGTTATAGCAGCAGAAGCTATAACCCCTGAAAAAATCAACTTTATGGAAACTCATGCCAGAGGGCTTATCTGTACACCGCTGACCCCTGAACGCTGCGAAGAACTGGATTTGCCGATGATGGTTACACACAATACCTCCACACATGCCACTCCATTCACCGTATCTGTCGATTTGTTGAAGAATGGCGTTACAACTGGAATTTCGGCTTATGACAGAGCTCAAACAATTTTAGCGTTGACAAAAAAAGACACCAAACCCGAAGATTTTGGGCGTCCGGGACATATATTCCCTTTAAGGGCTAAAGATAAGGGCGTATTGAGCAGGGTTGGACACACGGAAGCTACTGTCGATTTAGCCAGACTGGCGGGGATGTATCCGGCCGGAGCGCTTATCGAAATAAAAAAAGAAGACGGAGAAATGGCTCGCTTGCCCGAGTTGCGGGAGATGGCGGACCAATTTAATTTAAAGCTTATCTCCGTTGCCGATCTTATAATATATAGACTTCAACGCGAATCGTTGATAGAAAGAGGAGCGGAAGTAATGATCCCGACCCGATATGGTGATTTTCATTTGATACCTTTCAGGCAAAAGTCCACCGGTTTGGAACATATTGCTTTGATAAAAGGCACCTGGGAAAGGGATGAACCTATATTGGCGCGGGTTCATTCATCATGTATGACCGGCGATATATTCGGTTCGCAACGTTGCGAGTGTGGAGAACAATTACACAAGTCGATGGAAATGATACAAAAAGAAGGTAAAGGAGTTATCGTTTATCTTAACCAGGAAGGACGGGGTATCGGGCTGATGGCTAAAATGGAGGCATATAAACTCCAGGAGGAAGGATATGATACTGTAGATGCTAATCTGCACTTGGGTTATCGTGCCGATGAAAGGGATTATGGAGTGGGAGCTGCCATTTTGCGGGACCTCGGTATCTCAAAAATGAAACTCTTGACAAATAATCCTGTGAAGAGAAAAGGATTAGAGTCTTTCGGGCTTACAGTTGTCGAAAATATCCCGATAGAGGTTACTTTGAACAAGTATAATTCTTTCTACATGAGAACGAAGAAAGAGCGGATGGGACACGACCTGCATAATGTAGATTAACAGTTTATTTCAAAATTTCAAGATCTCTGATTTCAAGATTAAATTCGGGGTCTTGAAATTTTGAAATCTTGAAATCTTGAAATCTTGAAATCTTGAAATTTTGAAATAGTAATATGGCACAAGTATCAGCACGCATAGCAAATCTTGCTGCATCGGAGACCCTTGCGATGTCGCAAAAGAGTAATGAACTAAAGGCTCAAGGGATCAATGTGATCAACCTTAGTGTTGGCGAACCTGACTTTTTTACCCCTGAGCATATAAAGAAAGCCGCTAAGCAGGCCATTGACGATAATTTTTCATTCTATACTCCTGTCCCCGGGTATTTGTCGTTGCGACAAGCTATTTGCAAAAAGCTGGAAAAAGAAAACGGGCTTAGTTATAAGCCGGAACAGATAATTTGTTCCAACGGGGCTAAGCAGGCTGTTTGCAATACATTGCTAGCGGTTGTAGATCAGGGTGATGAGGTAATTATACCTGCCCCATGCTGGGTTAGCTATGTTGAAATGGTAAAACTGGCAGAAGGAGTAAGTCGTGTTATACGTACAGGAATCGAACAGGATTTTAAAATAACCGCAGCACAGTTGGAAGCCGCCATTACTCCAAAAACAAGGGCTATTATTCTTTGTGCTCCATCGAACCCGACAGGAAGCGTTTACAGTAAAACGGAATTAGAATCTTTGGCTAATGTTTTGGCTAAATATCCGGATATCATTATCATAGCTGACGAGATATATGAGCATATCAATTACGCAGGTAAACACGAAAGCATTGCTCAGTTTGAAAATATCAGAGACCGTGTTGTTATCATCAACGGGGTATCCAAAGCTTATGCAATGACAGGGTGGCGTCTTGGTTGGATGGCTGCGCCGCAATGGATAGCATCGGCATGTAGCAAGTTGCAGGGACAGTATACTTCAGGGCCTTCGTCTATCGCTCAGAAAGCGGCCGAAGCTGCTTATCTGGGAGACCAGCAATGCGTAGAAGATATGCGCAATGCATTTATGCGCCGCCGCGACCTGATTGTAAAGTTGGCTTCGCAAATAGAAGGATTTAAAGTAAATAAGCCGGAAGGTGCATTTTATCTGTTTCCCGAATGCAGTTACTACATCGGTAAATCATATAACGGCAAGAAAATAGAAACGTCTGCCGATCTCGCCATGTTTTTATTGGAAGAGGGGCATGTTGCATGTGTAGGCGGCTTGGCGTTTGAAGCTCCCGACTATATCCGCTTCTCATACGCCACTTCCGACGAGAATATTATTGAAGCTATGAAACGTGTAAAAGAAACTTTGGCCAAACTAAAGTAGTCTGTCCGCTTATATAATTTATATTTCAAAATTTGGCTAATGTCGATTTTCAATTGTGTAAACAATTATTGTAATCTATATAAGTTAGGGTGCAGTTACAGTTAAAGTAAATTCCCTGAAATTCAACAATCCGTTCCTTTTGGCTTCAATACGTAGTTTGAAGATGCCCGGTTGGGGGAATGTATAACTTAATGTAGGGGTATTTCCAATAACTTGTCCCTCTAACAGCCAGGTAACAGTGGTGCTGCCGTCTGCAGGTGAAACCAGAATCGGATATTGGGCAGGCATACCGGCTATAGCTGAAACCCTGTCACTCATGTCAGTATAGATATAGGGCGCTTCGTCATCCCTGAATACCGGATTATCGGCAGAATCGTCTTTGCAACTTCCCATGGCTATGCCGATGAAACATAAAAGTAGAAATATAGATTTTGTTTTCATATGATAATAATTTTGATTTTAGTTATCTGAATTTTAGTTTCTCAGTTTATTCTTTGTCCCACCACACGTGTTTGATCCAGTCATCAGTGCCACCCATGCGGCTGAGAGCTTCTTCCAGATTTTGTTTATTCTTGATTTGCTCTTCTAACGGATACATCATACGGCTGGGTCTTTTGCCGTCCGATTCGTTTTCCGTCGGGGTGAGGTTATAGAATTTTGTGTATCTGGTTGGCATATCCGTACGTCTTATGTTGGACCAACCTTCGATGGGGTCTACGATATAGAGTATCCATAACTGTTTATTGATTTCTTCCAGCGCTTCGGTAACGCCAGCATCCAACAACAGGGACTGCTGTTCGGCGAAAGTTTCGATTTCCG
>JAISES010000249.1 GCA_031263965.1 Prevotella sp.
TCAGGCTAGCCATCCTGCAATTCTTTGAAAATATAGAACAATATAAACCGGAGTTAGAGACCCTGCTTACTCTAAATTTTAGATTGGCTAAGTCGCAATCCAATTTTGTTTGAGTATAAATGCTTTCGCGGCGGCGAGTGCGGAGTGAAAAATACAGATTAACCTTTTACATGAATTGAACACAAGGACTTGTTTCGCATCGGTTTTATCGAATTTGTTCATTCTCTGTTATCTTTTCCAAAGATTCTCCCGGCAGCCGGTGTTTGGCCAGATTGTAAATCAGGGTGTCCGATATGCAAAAGCCTGTCGTGAACAGATTATCCATCCGCTCACACATATATGCCAGAAAATCAGGTTCGACAAAAGAGATGAAAAGGTACAGGAACGTACCGTCAATTAATAAGTGGCCTTCTGTGTTCAATTTGCATATATCATCTTTATTTTCAATCTGATATACTTCACACAACGATTCTATCTGGGCTTTGTAATCTTTAAAGAAATCATTGCCGTTCAAAGAAGGCTGTTTTTTTTGAATATATGCGGTGGCATCGAAGAATGTGCCATTTTCAGATGAAGTCCCGAAGAGCAGGTCGGGAAATTCCGGAATAGCCAGCTCAGTACATTTTAGGTCAATAGGCTTGCCGGATAGATTTGGAAACATTAAAATCGTTCAGATAATCCGGTTTTTTCTTTATGCGTATCAAGGCTCCATAATATTGCTTCGGCCTTATCAAACTTAGTATCCCGGATTACAAAGTCCCTTGTTTCACATTTCCTTAAATATCGCTTGACATAATCCGCGGCACCAGTATTAGAATCGGCTGGCGTGTATATCGTGTCATTCGAGCGTTTTTCCTTTCCGGTCTTTTCGTCCAGCTCGATGTACATAATTTTAACAGCGTACAAGCCAACTCCGGTGTCGTCCCCTTCTTCAAAGTAGTTGTGAACCAACCCGGCAATCAAATCGCCGTCAGTGCGTAATGCGGAATTGAACAAAACCTCATCGATTTTAGTTTTGTCGATCTCTAAATGGATCGATGAGTTGAATTGCATCCTGCATTGATTTTCCGCTAATGCATAGGCTACTTTTTCCGCCTCGGTGTAACTTGAAGCATAGACAAGCTCTTCTGTTTTTGTTTTCGCTAAGCCGCCATCGTTTCTTTCCGCGGTCCATTCCGTTTTGATACGGAAATAATTAAATCCGTTTTCCATCTTTAAATGAATTTGAGTGAATAATAAAAAATTTTCCTGCAAATATATGTCCTTTTAAATATACGACAATAAAATAATATTTATTTAACATAATATTTATTTGATACATATTGATAACCAATATAATATAATGCTATGCCTGTTTAAACAGAAATAAATATTTGCCCGTTCTTCCGGAGGTTTTCGGCCTGTCTTCTTTTTGCTGCGAAAACGACTTGAGCCTCCCAAACCTATTCTTTCATAAAAGAAGAATACAATGACAGTAGATACTAACGGGAAATTTGATGCGGAACTACTTGAAAGCATTTTCAGGACAAGTAAAAAAACAATACAGGAATACGTCCGGGAACTGGAAAGGTATTGCCGTTTCAAGTCTGTTCAACACATGGTTGTTGACGGGGTGGTACTTGATGACCGGGGGAAACTGATTGATCTGTATGAGGCTTGCGTTCAACAGGACGCCCATTTATCGGCGGTTCTTGAAACGTTGGTATCCCAGATTGTAGGGGAACGTTACATGTTGGCGCGGCAAAATGATAAAGGCAAGTATGTAAAAGACGTTGATCAGACAAAGAAAATACAAGGCTCCCAGTTCATAAAAATTATACGCGGGATCGTTGAGTCCAAACTGTATGGATATACTTTACTGGAAATTTTTCCGGAAGTGGATGAAAAAACCGGAAAACTGAAAGAAGTTACCAGCATTGAGCGTAGAAATGTCCTTCCCGACCAGAAGCGCGTTGTAAGACGGCAAAGCATGTGGAGTCCGGGCTGGAATCTCGAATCATCGCAATACAGCGATAATTATATTCTTATCAACTCCGGTACTCTTGGCTTGTTTTCCGCGACCACACCGCTGATCCTTGCTAAAAAATTCACGTTGGCTAATTATGTGAACTTCAGCCATACATACGGCCAGCCCATCATACATGGAAAGACGGACAGTGAAAGCAACGGCGACAGGAAAAGACTGGCTAACGATATATCGAGCGCAGCACAGAATAAAGTGATCGTTACCGGCCTGGGGGATGAGATAGATATTAAAACTTTTACGATGTCTAACTCTGAAAAAATATATACGAGCCTGATCGATACGGTAAATGCCGAAGTATCCAACCTTATCCTGGGTTCGGAGTCAATGGCCGGTGCAACACAGTCTTACGTGGGTTCGACCAAGGCGCACCAGGACATATTCCGTGACAGGGTCGATGTTTACCGCGAACATATTGAAAATGTTATGAACGAGGAAATAGTTCCCAGGCTGGTTAAAATGGGATATTTAAAACCAGGCTTGGAATTCAAATACTCAAACCGCCTTGAAATGTCGAATAAAGATAAAATCGAACTTTATGCTTTTCTTACCGATAAATATGAGCTCTCTCCGGATGAGATTGAAAAAGAATTCGGAATTACGGTCGGAAAACAATTAAACCTGGAGGCCGGAGGCGTCGGAGCTAATGGCAATGGGGAATATTATGACGGACGCGGACCGATGTCGGACGAAGAATATTATAAACGGTACGGCAGGCATCGCGGCGTTGCAAATTTTTTACGGGAGAGAAAGTAAATGGCGGCACCTCTCTCTCCGGAGTAATGGCGAAAAAGCCGCCCAAGGAAGATAAGGAAGAGCAGGAAAAAGAATACCTGGCAATACTGGCTATTTTTAAAAGATTGCTGGATGCTGTTTCCGAAGATATGGAACAATGGGAAATATTGGAAGAACTGATGGCATTACGGGCCGAATTTGCCATACAACATGCGATAAAGGGTTTTGACATGGATTACGACAAAGCGCTGGAACTTGTCCGTAATTACGATGGGGAACTTTCCGCCCTGGATGATGAGAAGAGAAAAATTCTTGTCGCGGCAATAGATAACCTGGTGGATTTTGCTGTAGGAGAGGAATATCAGATGTCGGTAGAATTGCCGGATATCGATGACCTGGAAGAGGAATACCTGGAAGAGGAATACCTGGAATTACTGGAAAGTATTTGCCATAAATATAATTTCCGGTATGCCAATGTTGAGAATCTGGATATCGAGTATGCGATGGCTGTTGCTGCCGGTTTAGTTGGAGTCCCCCAGACCACAGTACTAACTTATATGACACAGGGGGATGAACGCGTAAGGCCATGGCACCTTCAATATGAAGGCTATTCGGCGCCCAAAGCACATTTTCCGGCCTGGCTTATTCCTCCGATAGAACATATGTGCCGTTGTTTCCTGGTTGAAGAAAGCGCCTTTGCCGGATTATCGGGAGTAGCCGCATCCTCCGGAAGGAAACTGGAAAAGCCGGAATGGTTTAACCCTGTTTTCAAAGAGAGCGTTGCATTAGGCGGCAGGATTTTCTCGGAAGAGCACAGATACTTCAGTTGTGAAGAGCAACATAAGGACAGGTTAATAGAAATAGCGTCAAGGATTAAAAACAAATATCTGACCAATGGTTAATAAAATGGCCGGGCCTAAAAATCTGACGCCGAAACAGTTGATGGACCAATGGAGGGCTTTACCGAATAAATTCGATGTAAATATCTGGAATTTTGAAGTTAAGGCCGGTAAAGCCGCAGTGTCGGTATTCCAAGAGTCTTTTTATTTACGCCGGTTCAATTCATCCGGTGAGTTTGGGTGGAAAGAACGCAGGAAACCAAGGCCTTATCCGATTTTAGAAGAAACAGGCTCCCTGAAAAATTCTATTAAATGGAAACACTTGGGAACAAAATGCAGTAAAAGCGCCGCCGGAGCCCGTATCTATACAGACCCGAATGGCTTTCAAAACACTAAACGGCACAGAGGTTTCTGTTATGCCGCCGTCCACAATGCCCCCGACGGCACATATACTTACGGAAGAACAGGAGTAAGAAGCATTCAGCGGCAATATATAGGGCATTCGACTGTCCTTAAAAATAAATTGAAAGAATTATCTCCAATTATATTCGATGGTTTTCCTAAATAATGATCGTTGACAAAAAAAACAAAAACAAAAACGAACCGGCGCTAAATGTTGGCGCTGAAGAGGCCGTAGAAAATACCATCTACACGACAAATGCCCTTATAGATGTATTCAATGCCGTTAAAGAGATTCTCGGCACATTGCGGGAAGAGGAAGAAGACCCCGGCAGTCCCGCTTTGTTCAAAACTATTGCGTTGAATACAGGACAGCTATCCCGTATAAAGAATAATAAACATAATCAGGAATCCGCGTTATTATTCCCCGCTGTTTTTCTTCATTTTATAAATGTCCGGTATCTGGTGCAACAGGCCAGGATCGGTGAAGGCCGGGCTACATTGAGAGTGCAGTATGTCCTTAACAGATTGAACAACAGCGATGAAGAATTTGAACTAGAAGGCTATGCATTATTCCAGCGAATCAACATTGCCTTACAGGACGGAAAGAACAAATACCCGGCTTTAACGGAAAGATTCAACCTGACTTATTTCGATCAGCCCGAATCGTTTGATGACGGGTTGCAGCCGTTCTGGATCGACTATGAAATATGGTTTAGAGAAGATTCGGCATACAAGTACAGGAACTATGTCGACCGCTATCTTATCGTGCCGCCGTTCACCAACCATTCCGACCAACTACCGGAAAGCAATGTGGATAACCATGAGGATCATACCGGTCCGGAATATGATGAAGTCAGTGATTTCAGTAAATAATAAATGCCTGTTTCAACTTTTCTCTCTAAAAAAATCTATTCTTCAAAAAAAGAATGAATGGATACAAGTAAGTTAAAACACGTAGTCGGAACAGTAAGCGAGAACCAACCGGCAATCATCCGGTTTTTCGAACCGGTAAATTCTGTCACCGCGCAATGTTTTAATAGCGAGTTTCTTTGGCTTCAGGAAGCAATCAGGCCTTCCAAAATCATTGTATTGATAAACAGTGAAGGCGGAAGCGTGATGTGCGGCATGAGCGTTTTTTCTGTCATCCAGTCCTGCCCGATCGAAGTGGAGTGCGTAATTGAAGGAATTGCCGCATCGATGGGAAGCATTATCTGGGCTGCCGGGAAAAAATCTTATATGCACGACTACTCCATCCTGATGATCCACAATCCTTTTCTTGCCGATAAGGACTGCGAGGACCCGAATGTAAAGAATATGGTCAACGCCTTCAGGCAACAGGTCGAAACTGTTTACCGTAAACGTTTCGGCCTTACAAGAGAAAAGATAAACGGCATTATGGACGGCGGGGATGACGCGGACGGGACTTTCCTGACAGCCAGTGAAGCGGTTAACGCCGGAATCATCCCAAAGGAACATGTCATTAAAACATCAAAACAGGTTTGCGACAAAGTAAAGAACGCAATTGAAGGGACAAAGGATGTAAGCGCTATAAAAGATGTAATGAACTCTATTGCGTCGGAAGTGGACGAAAATAAACTTCCGGAGCTTTTTGCCGCTATTCCTAAACAAAATGAACAAGAATTACTAGTTAAACAAAAAATGGAAAAAGAAAAATTTTCTTTTGGCGCTGTAACCGCACAACTTGGTTTTTCCGAAGACACTCCTGTTGCCAATGTAACGAACCGGATCACTGAATTATTGAATACCGAGGCAAAATTGCCGAAAGTTGAAAATGAATTGAGTGAACTGAAGATTCAATACAAGGGTAAAGAGACAGAAGTGACCAACCTTCAGGGAACGCTGGATGGCGTTAATGCCGAATTGCAGAAATACAAAGACGCAGAACATGCCGCCAAAAAAGCAGAGATCACTACAATGGTAGAAGCTGCTATCAAAGAAGGAAAAATTGAAGAATCGTCTAAAGAGTCCTGGATCAGCATGGCTGAAAACAACCTTGACCTGACGAAAAGTACCTTGGCATCAATTCCAGCCCGTCAAAAAATCAGCACAGAAATCGCAAATGATCCGTCAAATGTGGAAAATGCGGCTAATGGATTGACTGAAGCTGAAAAAAAAATGACTGAAACAGTCAAAGGTGTTGTAGGTGAAAATTTTGAGTTAAAAACTTTTTAATTTAAAAATCTGATTAAATGCCTACTAACGGTACAATAAACTATGCCGGCAACTCCTATTCAGGAGAAGTGCTAACCGACCTGCTGGTCTACACAGCGCATGGAAACGACACTTATCAGGAAGGTTTGATCCACATCAAACCGGGTATCCAGAAGAAATTCGTCCTTCCTCATGTGAAGCTCGGCAAGATTATCCAGGATAACAAGCCGACGCCTACTGCCGCCGAAGGAGCGAAAGGCGCTGACGGACACAACGAATACACTCACTCGGAACGCTATCTGGAACCGCAGGACTTTATGGTCTACCTGGAATTCAACCCAAGAGACTTTGAAGAATACTGGAAACCTTTTCAGCCGGAAGGCGAGCTGATCTTCCGCGAACTTGACCCGAAAGTGCAAGCTACTATGCTTCACCTGTTGGTTGACCGTAAAGACCAATACATAGGTGATTGTGTCTGGGCCTCTAAAAAAGGCGGAACTGACGCTACCATTTCTTCCAACAGTGCAACCAATACGGTATTGGGTGGACCTTCTGAAGCCGGACCAATGAAATACTTCGATGGTTTCATGGCTCGCGTAATCGAGAACCTGAATACAACCGACGCTAACGAGAAAGCGTCCGGACAGGTTATTTTAGCCGGAAATGCGGCGATGACTACCGGACAGCAAGTCGAATCGGCGTTGTACTCGATGTTTATGAAATGTCCGAAAAACCTCCGTAAGAGCAATAAGCTTGTTTACGTGATGGGATGGGACCTGTGGGACCTGTACGACCAGTATCTGTCCGGCAAGGATGTGAAATACACAGAAAATGCGGATGTGAACAAATACCGCTTCAAAGGTAAACGGATCGTGGTGATCAACGGTATTACCGAACAGACGATCGCTCTCGGCAAGTTCACTACCGGCATGGATTCATGCCTGTGGATGGGCGTTGACTACGCGACAGACCAGGAATCTGTGAAGGTGGAACGCTTACAGGCGAACTCTGAACTGTATTTCTTCCAGATGAGAATGAAGGTTGACGTCAACATTGTTCTCCCATCGGAAATTGTGGTTTGGACGACTTACAAATACACTGCCCCAACAGGCGGTTAATAAACCGGGGGGTGGAGGTAAAAGATTCTACCCCCCATTTTAATTTAAGACGTTATGGCAAAAAAGAAAGCTCCAGTTGAAGAAATACTGGATGCTGCGCCCATAGATGAAACAGGGGCGGGGCAAATTCAAGAGGATACAGAATTGAAAGGAGGGACAGGGGAAGACGGCGTTCAACCGGATATTATCCCCGACCAACCCGATATCGCCTCTCAGGCGCCGGACAATACAGGTTCCTTGCAAGACTGGGACGAAAGCTCTCCCCAAAAAGAAGTCGTGGAAAACGAGCTTCCGGAGATGGCAAAGAAAATATTGCAGCAATACTCAAATGAAAAGGAATTGTACATCGACGGGCAAGGCGGCGTTTTCGCAAAAGGAACCCACCCTGCTTTGATCGAGCATGCTATCCTTTATAAGAATCCTTATTATAAAAAGTAATTTGAACAACTAAAAACAATGGCATTAGGTAATGTTATTATGACCGATACCGATGGAAATATCGGAACAGGCGTATCCGCTTCTGTCGAAAAAGTGTGTGGTTTGCTGTTTGATGTTTCGGCACAGGCGGACTTCTGGACCAAAGGGGCCGGACTGGCATTAGCCGACACATTGAAAGACAATGTGATTGAACTGAACAGCCTCGACGATGCGGAAAAGATCGGGATTACAGCATACACGGGCGAACTTGATAATGATCTGGTCAGCAAGGATCTGCTTTTCGGAATACCTTATTATCACATCAAACACCATTTCACCCTTTCAGGGGGAACCGGCCGTTTGTTTATAATGTTTGCTGACTGCTCCCAGAATTGGAATGCGGTCATCGATATGCAGAAAGCGTCTCACGGGATTATCAGCCAATTCGGAGTATGGACGGAAAAAAACTTGTGGAAACAAACCGACCCGACAGCGCCTGTTTACAGTATTCAGATAGTCGGAGACCTGGAGTCTGTCGGAGAATCTTTAGCAAACACATACAACGCTCCCGCAAGCATATTGCTTAGCGCGAATTCCGCGAAAGTAGGCACGACCGCCGGAGATGAACCGACAGTTGCCTGGAGTATGATCCCGACATGTGTTATTGATTCGAGATACGTGACCGTATTGCTTGGACAGGGGCTTGACGCGGATGTGTCGGCAATGCAGGCATCACTGGCTTCATGTACTCCGGTCGGATGTGTCGGCGCGGCGTTGGGTTGCCTGACGCAGGCGAGTGTGGCCGAATCGATAGGATGGGTGCGGAATTTTGACCTGATCAACTATTTCCCGGATATTGAATTCGGATTTGGAGACGCCGCCCTCTCTGAAAAAAAACTCGTCAATACGACTAAATACTCTTCCCTGTCGGCGTCGCAACTGGACGATCTGGACGGACTTGGGTATGTTTTCCTGATCAAATACAGCGGATTGGAAGGACATGTTTATTTCTCAGGGGATAAAACATGTTCCAATGGGGATTACCGGACAATTTCGAGGAACCGGACAATCAATAAATCCCGCAGGGCAGTCCGTACAGCCTTGCTTCCTTATGTAAACTCCCCTATCAAGGTTGATCCTTCAACCGGATACCTGTCCAGCGCTCAAAGCACGATCTTTTCAAATATTGTAACTGATATTCTGCAAGCTATGGCCGACGCAGAAGAAATTAGCGGGTTCAGCGTGAAGATACCGGCTAATCAAAATGTATTAAAGAACGACACATTGCTCATCCAGTACAGCTTAATTCCAATTGGAACATCCAAAACGATTAAGGTGACTGAGGGGCTTTCAATCAAAAAGTAAATAATGCCGACTATAATTAATAATGTAGCGTATTCATGGTCCATGGTTGAGCTCTCCGCTCCCGCTCTGACGGGTTCAAGCAGTGCAAACCCGATCATCCTGCAAGGCGTGTCCGGGATCAAATGGAATATCAAACACAAAGTTGAGACAAATTATGGTCTTGGGGGCGAACCTGCCAACCGCGGTTTTGGAAATACCGAATACACCGCTTCGATAACAATGGACTATAACACCCAGGTCCAGTTAAGGGCATTGAGGGGTTCGTTGATGGCTTTGGGTGAATTCGACCTGGTGATCTCTTTTGCCAACGCTCTCGGCTCTACCGACTGGATAACCGAAAACGTAACATTGAAAGGTTGCCTTTTCAACGAAGACGGAATGGAAGCCAAGCAGGATGACACGAACATCACCCAGGATTTTGACCTTAATCCGTTTAAGATTGTACTGGATACAACGCCGCAAACGTAATCTGTTCTATGGATAATTTATACGGGGAGGCGTGAAAATGCCTCCTTTTCAAACTATTGAGCCTGCGGTTTACTATTCATAATTGAAAATCATTTTAATCAAAATTTTATTATTTACAGATTATGGAAGAAAATATTCAATTCGAAGGCTTACAGCCTGAAATTACGGCTGACCTGGAAAAGCAGATCAAAGCAAAAGTCAAGTCCTTAAAAGACAACGACCCTAAATTAAAACATATTTTCCCATTCGTTGTCTTTGGCAACGATGGCGATAGTAAAGAACAGTATGTCGGCTATTTCCGGCAACCGACCTTCAATGTGTTCAGCAAGTACCTGGCCGCCTCCCAGTCAAACAACGCCGTAGCCATGCGCACCCTTGCAAAAGACTGTTTCCTGGCGGGGGACGACGAGCTGATCAATGACGACTCCTTATTCCTTTTCGGACTGATGGGACAGTTATCTAAAATGATAGAGATGCGTCAGGGCTTACTCGTAAATTTATCCAAGCCTGGGAAGTAAAGGACGACCAGTATTTCCGGCAAAAGTTAATCTTTATCCGGCATTATTTCCCAGGAGTCAATATTGAAGGGTTAAGCGATGAAGGATTTGCAATATTAGCAAATGACGCGGAGTGGATGCACGCGCAACAGATTCGTTCACAACAGGTAAAAACACTTGGGCTTCTTTCATAAATATCTGCTTGACCGCCCCATTTCCATATTTTGTGGCAATGGGGCTTCTTTTTAACCGTATCCGGACCGGATAGACTATTCTTTAAAAATACAGTTTGTTTACAATGGCGGAAAATTATGTAGTTAATTACGATATAAACGTAAGGGCGCAACAGGCCCTGGATAGCATCCGGAAATTTCAGGAGGCTACTGCCGTATTAGACCAGTGCGGACGGAAATTTACAGCTTTCCAAAAGAAAATGGAATCTGTTAACGCTAAATTCAACCAGATGGCTAAGAAAGCCCCTGTGTTCGATATAGCGACCGCTAAGGCAAATAAAAAGCTGGATTCGGTCATCGCTAAAATGGAGCGGATCCACAGTTTAGCGAAAAAGACGGCAACTTTAAATATCGGTAACGCTGTACCCGGCAAAACAACCAGACAGCCAGGCGGAGGGAAAGCAACAACAGGTGGCGGAGGAGGCAGGCGGACCGGTCCGGTGTCAACGCAAAGGCAATCTGCACAAAGAGTTATTCCCAGGAATATCAGCTATCGAAACCTTGGACCTACTATGCTGGATTCAGGGGGAATCGGGGCTTTTAACATGGTTAAGGGAATGGGTATTGCTTATGGTATTGCCGGTATCGGATCGTTGATGGGCAATGTCGTGAGGGATGCCACTGAGTATGACAACCTAATGCAGACCGCTAAGAATATTTTGCATACTCATGATAAGCGTCCTGGGTTTGACCGTCGGTTCCAGGAAATGGCTCAAACGGTGCGGAATGTCGGGATTGAAACAAAGTTTACGGCTCCACAGGTTGCAGATGCAGCCAAGTTCCTTGCTATGGCTGGCTTTAATCTGGAAGGGATAAACAAATCAATAAGGCCTATATCAGACATTGCATTGGTTGGAGACACTGATTTGGGGACAACAGCCGATGTTGTGACCAATATCATGACAGGTTACGGAATCGTGCCGGATAAAATCCGTAACGCTGCTGATGTTATGACCATGACTTTTACTAAAACCAATACAAGATTACTGGAGATAGCGGAAGCTTATAAATATTCGGCCAGCTTGTTGTCCGCCGGAGGGGTGCCTTTCGAAGAGGCGACTGCTGCTATCGGTATTTTAGGGGATGCCGGGATCAAGGGCTCCCAGGCCGGTACATCGATGCGTACCATAACAGCCAACCTTGTAAACCCAACTAAAAAACAACAAAAACAATGGGATAAATTCGGCATCCGGCGATTAGATGAAAACGGACGTCTTCGTCCGTTAACGGATATATTCGGAGAACTCAACAAAGCCAACCCGAAAATTACCGATTTTTACCAGATGTTCCATAAAACTGCTGCGCAAGGAGCTGTGTCGTTAACAAACAATGTTGATAAATGGAATGAAATAGTATATAAGAACTTCTTATCGGATGGGCTTGCAGCTAAATTAGCCGAAGAAAAGAAAAATACGATACAGGGCCTTTGGTACCAACTAACCTCGATGTTCACAGAGGATGGGATGCAAGCATTTGAAGAGCTCCAACAGCCGATTAAGGATATGTTGAACCAGACGATTGGCTGGTTAAAAACCCCGGAGGCAGTGCAGACTATAAAGCAACTGTCAAAAGACTTTTTTGAGCTAATAAAAATGCTTAAAGGCGTTGCACTTTGGTTTGCAGAAGTATATAATAAAGTGAGTTGGTTTATAAAGCCCTGGCTTCAGTTTCAAGTAATTATGTGGCCGGTACTTTCGTTTTTCAGGGCTTTTAAAGCTTTGGGTAATTTCGGAATGTATATTTTTAGCTTGGGGGCCGGGGTAACAAGACTTGCCGGTTCATTTGTGGGGCTATTGAGTGTTACAAAAGCAATAATGAAAGCTGGTGTGTTCAATACGCTTAGGAATATTTTTACAACTAGTTGGGGTGGTGTTACGGGAACGTTTTCGGCAGCACGTGCAAGCACCACAGCGGCGGTTGCTCAAATTGCCGGAGTAGCTGCACCTGTTACTGCTGCAAATGCAGGAACCGCTGCTTCTAGTACAATCACCGCCGCAACAACTGGGGGAAAATTCCTTTCTGTTTTACCTTGGCTTGGAGTTGCTGCCGCTATTGGAACTGTGGCGTATGGAATATATAGCGCACATAGCTATTTCCAAGATTTAAGCAAATCTTATGACTCATGGTATGAAAAAGTTTATGCAACAAAGGGATATTTATCAGAAGGATTATCTCCTACAGAACGTTACTTAAAACTTGTCCATGATAAGCAATTAAGCGCTAATGAGAAAGTGGAAGAATATATCAGATTGAGGCGTATCCAAATAGGTCTGGAAAGTGAAGCTGTTTCAAATTTGGAAGGCAAAACGGTTTATGATGTCCATAAAGATATGATAGACAAACTAAAAGATTCTCCTTGGTACTCCTTTCTTATCGGATCAGGAGATATAGCTTCAGCTTGGGATAATGGGAAAACCGCATTAAACTTTCTTCCTCAAAATATTGGCAAGCAATATGGTTATGAAGATTTTGTTGATTTGGATGGACAATACCATGCCTATATAACAAAAAATGGCACTACCTATAAAGCTGATAAATTTACCAGAGATATGTTTGCCGCCACAATTGGATATGATTCCCATCAAGCTAAAGAAATTATTGAAGAATTTAATTATGCTTTCAAGCAGGCACCATTGGAAAAGTGGAATGCTGTTCGAGAGCGTTTGGCTGTAAGGTTGGCTGAATATAAAGCTAAAATTAATCCGAATTATGCGAGTTTATCTTTAGATAAAACAGGTGAATTAAATGCTTCTGAAATTCTTTCAATACCATTGGCTTATGAATCATTTGCAAATAGAGTGCTTAGTGCTTTTGACTTTAATGGAGAAGATGAAAATGCAACAGCATTAACATCATTGCAGAACTTACTGAAAAACCCAGGCGAGTGGAGCTATGAAGATCAGATTAAAGCACTTACCAATAATGGTGTGGGCGCATTCAAGAACCTTGATGAAAAACTTGTTTCAAATTTCACAGAATGGACACGGGTGAATGGATTTGATCCAGAGACAGGAAAATTCGTTCAATATAGCAGTAAAACAGCCGATTACTGGGCGGTACAAGCACATCAGGTAATAACAGGTGATATTATAAATTTTTTAAGCGCTTTCAATAAAGAATTTAGAGAAAAATTCACTCTCTTATCCACTCCATTTTTCCAAGAAGCTTATGCTCAGTCTGGTCAAATCGCAAGCAAAGAACCCCAAGTTGAACAAAAGCAATATATAAATGGGATTTTAAGTGAATATAAATTGAGCGGTCCTACCGGCAAATATGAATGGGTACCACTTTCCGGTCAACCCGATTTAACAAACGGAAATAATGGAGGAATAAAACCTCCCCCCGGAGCTGGTAGCGGCGGTAGTGGCGACCAGTCCGGTTATAAATCACATTACAATTCAAGTTCGGCGGCCCCTAAACAAATCATTGTCAAAATAGACAGCTTAATGAATGTTAACTCAATAGATTTGACGAACCCTGACAATACCGCTGTAATTGAAAATATTAAAGGCCAGCTTACGCAGGTTTTAATTGATGTCGTACATGATTTTGATAATAGTTTTCATGGATAATTAAACAATAGATATAAAGATGTGGGGCCCCCTTAAATTCAGCTCCGGCCGGTTGGATCCGGATATAGCCAACGGCGTCGGCTACCGTTACCTGAAAAAGAATGACGGCAATCTGGTTTATATAAACAACAGAGGGTATAACAGCGTGCTTATTCATGTCGCGAAACAACTCGGCGCCCAGTCCATTGAACAACAGGTCAACTCGATATTCCCTAAATATCAGAAATATCTGATGGGCCAGTTTCGTGAAAAGGTGCAAAAACAACAGGATGCCAATTACAAGAAACTGATAGAATCCGGCGAACGCGTCGATAAAGACCTGGGGTTCATAGAATTTCCAGACAAGAAACCATCCGGCCAGGAAACATCCGGCAATGAAACGCCCAAACATAAAATTATCGCCAAGAATAAATATGGGGAACGGGTTCCGGAAGCTTTGATGCTATACTACGAATCTAAAAAAGAAATTGAGGTTCACGACGTAGTTTGGCGGGATGGGGAAGCGAAGGAAACATCCTATAAAACCAATGTCGTATGCTTTATCGATCTTGTCGCTTCCGTAACCGTGCAAAGTTCGAAGAACCTGGTTTTAACAGAAGTACAGGGGCGGGATTTCAGCCGGAAGGAACTTATATCGGGCGGCGACCTGACTTTTTCCGTTACAGGCAAGATAGTCGGCCATGAAAGGGGCGTTTACCCTGAAAACGATGTTAAAAAATTCATCCAGCTTGCCCAGTACGGCGGCGTAATAAAAGTAAACCATTACCTGTTCCGGCAATTCAATATAGAGCAGGTTATAATCAAAGACTTCAACCTGAATGCTTCGGAATGTAAAAATGTGCAGCCATACAATTTTACATGTGTTGCCGTCGAACCAAACGAAGATGTTTCCATTATAACCGACACGATTGGGGTTTTAAATGCGGAAATAGCTGAAAGCCCGATGAATAAATGGTATAAATTGATCCTGGATGATAAATTAGTTTCAATTGCCGCGAATACTGTTGCTGATACTGTTTCTTCATTTGCAACGGCAGGCCTGGACGTTTTAATTCCGAATATATAATGGCAGCAATCAGTTCACAGCCGGATTTCCAGATCCTTATCTGCCTGATCCAGGTCTGGAAGCAGGCCAGCCAGGATAAAATGATGGAAGTACCCCGCGGTACCCGTTTAATTACAGAAGTAGAGGAACTGGAGATCGTGGAATCGTACCGTAAGCTGATCGGGACGGCAACAGTGAAGTTTCCGAGAGGGACTGTCATAAAGAAAACGATTACGGAAATCAACAAGGAAGAAGCGGCCGGGGAAGAGATCGTTCCGGTAATTATACTCAAAAAGAAACGGATTGCGAATTAATCAATCTAAAATTTAGAGTAAGCAGGGTCTCTAACT
>JAISES010000280.1 GCA_031263965.1 Prevotella sp.
GTTACAAAACTCCCGCCGAGATTCATTTCGGACAGGACGGAGAAGGAGAGCCACAGAATAATAGAGCTATTTTTCTTAATTCTGCCGCTTAGTGGTCTTGACAATGGGGGCCAGGTCACTGATGGTGCCTTATTCTGACTTGTTCCGAATCATGCAAAACAATTTGTTAAAGAGAAATTCTATTCTCATCACAATGGGTTACAGTTTCAGCGATGAGCACATCAATAGGATTATCCTCAACGCGTTGTCAGTATATGACTTTCGTATTGTTATCTTCGGAAAGTCAGAGATGATTGAGCGTTTGAAAGATATAGGTGATAACCGAATTTGGATAATAAGCAATGCAGATAGCCTTGACGACGGCGAGCTTCCGATTCATCACTTCAAAAGCATTGTAGAAAAAGCTATGCCTTTATTGGATGACGAACAACAAGAGGACAGAAAGATACGCGAATCCTTCATCAAGTTAAGCACTGTTTTAAGCGGAGATGGCAAGAATGAATAATCGCGTTATCGGGCGCATTGTCACAATCAGCCATAACAACATCATCGCCGAATTATCTATTGATGTTGGCAATTATGTCAGCATATATGACGGTATTCGTTTCGTCGGAGAAATCGGCTCGTATGTAGCGATTGATGATATAAACCGCCGAATAATTGCGGAAATAATCGCTGTTGACGAAAAAAATGAAATGGTCTCTGAACGCATGAATAAAGCAGGAAGCCGTCGCTATTTGCGAATCAGTTTAATTGGTGAAATAGCTAACAATACGTTTGTATTCGGTGTGACGAAAATGCCGCCGATTTTTTCGGAGATAAAAATTATCAGTGAATCCGATTTGCAACTCATGCTTGATATTACAGAGAGTGAGGAAGAAGCCGAACATGGAGAGACAAAACTCAAAGTCCTGCCTATTGGCACGTCGGTGATGTTTCCTGACTATGACGTCAAGGTCAAACTGAATGAGTTTTTTGGCTTTCATTTTGCTGTATTTGGCAACACTGGCTCAGGCAAGTCGAACACGATTGCCCGAATGATTCAGACAATATTTTCAAAGACGAACTTACCTGCTCGTGGAGCTAAGTTCATTGTTTTTGATTCAAACGGCGAGTATAAATCTGCTTTTGAAAACATTGGTGTCCAAAACGCCGATATAAAAGTGAAGTTTCTAAACACTTCGGGCGATGGGAATGAAAAAATTGAAATCCCTGTATGGGCATTGAGTGTTGATGACTGGGCTATTCTACTTCATGCTTCTGAAAAGACGCAAGTTCCGATTATAGGCAGGGCGTTGGAATTTATAAGGTTGTTTGACGTTGAAGATAATAGTGATGAGGCTAAACGAATAAAGAACCACGTTATTGCGACGGTTATTAAAGACATACTCTCAAGTAGTGAGAACCAGACGGGGCAGAGCGGCAAAATACTGTTTGCGCTGAGCAAATTCAACACAGACGATTTTTCGCTTGACAAAGCGATAAACACAAATATTGAAGATACTGATTTCAACAAGGGGAAAATAATACCTCAAACAATTAGTATTGCGAAAGCCATTAGTACAGACTATGGTAAAATGTTTACTCCTTTTGGCCTGATTGAGTATTGCAACAGTCATATTATCTCTGATTTCAGAGATTTAATTAAGGATAAACGAGTGATTCCTTATTCTTTACAACGTTTCGTTGAAGCAGTGGAATTTGCTGTACTCTATGAAGGAAGCATAAACTCTGCTCGAATATATGAGTACACATCAACACTTGTTACGCGCTTGAAGCATCTAACCGAAAGTGAACAAGGTAGTTTCTTTGCAAAAACTGACTTCGCTACCATCGAAGATTACATCAAAAGCATCATCGGTGATAATCAGCTTTTGAATATCGATATTAGCAGTCTGGATGATACGGCCACTGAGGTTATCACCAAAGTTTTTTCCAAAATGCTGTTTGATTATATTCGTTCGCTGTCGCCGCGAAACTCGATGCCAATAAACCTTATTTTAGAGGAAGCACACCGTTTCGTGAGAACGGATATGGATTATGGTGTCCTTGGATACAACATATTTGAGCGTATTGCAAAAGAAGGGCGGAAATATGGCTTGCTTATGGGTATATCTTCGCAACGTCCAAGCGAACTCTCGAAAACTGTGGTATCGCAGTGTAGTAATTTCATAATCCACAAGATTCAGAATCCAGATGATATCCAGTACATTTCCCGGATGGTGCCGTATGTCAATCAAGGGATTATTGACCGTATTACATACCTGCGGCGAGGTTATGCACTTGTGTTTGGCACGGCCATAAATCTACCAACACTTACGATGTTTGAAAAGGCTGTCCCGACCCCAAATAGCGGAAATTCAAACATCACAGAGAAATGGTACATAAGGGGAAAATAGCAATGTTCTATACGCCACTCTTTTATTCTCACAATCTCAATCTCCCCGTGAAAAATATCTTGCATCTCAGTTTCTTTTGCTCCTTTAGCATACATATCAAATGAAGCGAGGATATGGATTGAAGTTCGACAAAAGCGTATCTGCCTGTCGTCAGGCGTGGCGTTTGTCTTTCTTGGAAAGTAACTATTCAGCAGCATAAATGCACTAAAATACATGGTTCGCGAAACGTTAAAAATCGATATTCTCTATAATGGCTACCGACATAAAAGTGGAATTCACTAATATGCAAACTTCATAAATTATTAGATTAATCTGCCCATAATGTAAATATAACATACACACATAAACCTTGTAATTTAGCCATTTTTACCGCTACTGAA
>JAISES010000305.1 GCA_031263965.1 Prevotella sp.
TGCTTACAGCTACTCCACCCTGGGAGAATTTATAGCATGGTTTATCGGATGGGATCTTATACTGGAATACTTATTCGCCGCAGGAACGGTTGCCGTAGGATGGTCGGGATATGTTGTCAGCCTGTTCGACAGCATCGGCTTACACATACCGGCTTCGGTAGCCCAATCTCCGGTAGGATATACAGTGCAGGATGGCTTTTATCTGACAGGCAGCGTTCTCAACTTTCCTGCAATGTTTATTGTCGCACTCATGTCTGTCCTGCTGATTTTAGGGATAAAACAATCTGCTACCCTCAACAACCTTATTGTACTTATCAAAGTTGTGGTTATTCTGTTGTTCATCGGTTTCGGCATAGCCTATATCTCGGCGGATAACTGGGTACCATATGTACCTCAGGAAACAAGCCCCGGACACTTCGGATGGTCGGGCATGCTACGTGGAGCAGGAGTAATATTCTTTGCTTACATAGGTTTCGACGCAGTATCCACTACCGCACAGGAAGCCAAAAACCCACAGAAAGACATGCCGAAAGGCATCTTATATTCATTGCTTATCTGTACGGTTTTGTACGTAGCCGTAACGGCCGTATTGACAGGAATAGTTCATTATTCGGAGCTGGACCATCCCGCACCGATAGCTTATGCGATCGACAAAGTAGGAGGAAGCCTGCATTGGCTGTCTCCGCTTATCAAGATAGGCGCTATTGCAGGATTAAGCTCGGTGGTACTGGTTATGATGCTGGGGCAGTCGCGCATATTCTATTCCATGTCGAGAGATGGCTTGCTTCCCCGTTTCTTTTCGGGTGTACATAAACAGTACGGAACCCCTTACAAATCGACCATATTAACAGGTTTCGCTTCAGCCCTCATTGCAGGGATACTGCCCATCAACATATTAGGAGAACTGGTATCGATAGGCACTTTGATGGCCTTTGTCATAGTATGTATTTCCATTATTGTGCTCCGCAGAACAAACCCCGGAATCAACCGTCCTTTCAGGACACCGTTAGTGCCGTTAGTTCCCGTTCTTGGCGCAGGGATTTGTTTAATTCAGATGCTGTATCTTCCCTGGGACACATGGTTACGCCTGATAGTCTGGATGTTTATAGGTTTTATAGTCTATTTCACTTACGGCATAAGGCACAGTAAGCTTAATAAAAATAAAGTTTACTGAATAAATATTACACATTGGAATTCAATTTTGTTTAGTTCCGGAGTATAGGCAAGTAGAAAGAACGGAAGATGTCGGCTATCATAGATTATTCAAATTTTGTGAGTACGATTGAATCCGCTTTTTGGTTCAGTTGATTTATATATTTTGCTTTTGTGCGGAATCCGTCCTTGAAAGAGGTTCCCCTCATTTCAACCGTTTTGTAGTTTTGTATTTTATTACGATAAAACAGATCAGGTAAACCACTTCTGACTATTACAGGAAATTCATTGTTACTTCCTTCGATTTCATCTGTGAGATAAAAAGCAGAATCATCGTTTATTTTATACACTTCTACATTGGACAGGGTTCCCGACGAATAAGGATAGATGTAAATTGTATTCAATTTGTCCGGAGTGGTACTATGATAGAGGTTGAATGTATTTTTTATCGACAACAGGAAGATAAGGGTAGTCGCTATCATAAACGTTATACTGCCATATTTATTCCAAAAATTAATTTCTTCTTTTTTGTTCAGCATGATTATTACGGTAATAAATATGGTTCCCCAGATAAAACCGTTAGAGAATCTGTAGTCAGGAGCTGAAATATACCAATATAAGATACCGGATAAACAGATCAGATACAGTATGTAAGGAACTATACATCCTTTTTTTCTCCAGAACAAACTATAAATGATGAATACGGGCGATATACATACTAAAAATACACCGGCTATGTTAAATAAATATCCAAACAGCCTGTATTTTTGATCTATAAAAAAATATTCATAATATTTTAATTCTCTAAATGGCTCATAAAAAGCGATGTCCCCATATCCGTGTACAATCCATCTTTCTATTTTGGATATTGCTTCCGGTACCTTCCAATCAACAGAAAATATGTCGATCTCGTGCATGGGATATATTAAATAACCCGATACAATGATATTCCGTACACACCATAAGCCAATCACACAAAATAGAAAAACTGAAGTGAATAGCACCGGATAATATATATTCTTTTGCTTTATATACACGATGGATGTCAGCAAGGATAAAAGGACTAGTGGGAAAACGGATAACTTAAATGTTATCAAGCAAAAAGGTAAAACAGTTATAAACAGAAAGTTTTTTTTAAGACAATCCGGATGCAATGTAATTTTGGAAATAATATAAAATGAGCATAAATTGGGAATTATATCTGTAGACGAATTAGTAAAATATATTTTATTCACAAAAAAGAATATGATAAAAAAACATAACAGAATGACATTCATCGTCCGGTAATTGCTTATGAATGTTTCTTTTAACGTCCAAAACAGAATACAGACAAAAATAGTGCTTTGAAGAGCATATACAGGTTCTCCGAATAAAAAACGGAAAGAGAAGACAGATGATAATAAAAAGTAATTGGAATTGAAGCTAAATCTGTCTTCCAGATTTCCTAATCCGGGAATAACGGGATATTCTTCATTCCACCGGATATTTTGGTGATGGTAAAAGGATGAGTCAAATATGGGAACTTGCCACAAAACGTAAAAGAATACAGATAGAACTGCTCCCGTTGTAATTAATTTCTGCGTTAATGTAAATCGGGAAAAAGCTGCTTTTATATCTTCATAGTAGCTTATAATTCTTTTCTGTTTTAATGTATAGAAAATGCAGACCGACATTATTGCGATCAATATATATTTATTGAGCGGAAACCAAAACGAAATCAGAGATAACGGAATAAGTATAAAACACATACCAAGCATAATGATTTCGGGGATATTATACTCTTCCTTTTGTTTGCATAATTTATTATACAGACGGACAGCCATATCTCCAAAAGATAATAATACGAATGAAATAATTACCCAGCCCGTTATTATTGCTATCATATTTTTATAATGACGTTAAATTATTCAAAATACCCTTCGGGGTATTTTGTTTTATGTACCCTATTATATTCTTCGATGTAGCGTTGCGTGTTTTTATTAATAATGTCGATATATTCCGGTTTCGTCCTGAATCCATCCTGAATCCGGCTTCCCCTGGCTTCGATGGTATGTATGCTCTGTATTTTATCACCATCGTAATGATCGAATGGTATACCTTTCTCATTTGCTACGGGTATCATTCCGAAGTTTCGGGGTTCATTCCCCACTTTCAGGTAAATAGAAAAACCACCCATCCGGTATTCCTTTGTGCGCAAGTCGTAGACCGGATGCTGCGGGCGTATGAGCAGTGATTTTATGTTTTCTTTGTTCGGCTTTATCTTGTATTTGAAGGCAGTAATCCTGTCGCGCTGTACGGCAAATAGCAGCAGGCAGCACGTCACGGCAATGGTAAGCCATTTTCCCGCCTTTACCGGCTTCGTTCCTGATGGGGATATGATAGCGACCAGCAATATGATACAACCGAAGATATATCCGTTGACAAAGCGGAAATCGGGAGCAGAGATCATTCCGAAAGCAATGCATATCAGCGATACCAGATAGACGTAATATATCCTTTTACCGGCAGCTTTCTTTTTCGCAATGTCGTAGATGACAATAACAGGCGATATAACGACAAAAGCGAAAAGCGCCAGTGTGAAAGTACTGTTAAAGAATTCGAGCCGGTTGCCCGATAGTCCCACACTGAATGTGCGGTAAATGTATTCTACATCGAAAATATACTTTGCCCAGTTGTAGATATGCATTTTTTGCAATGCAGCTGTTCCTTCAGGCACCTTCCAGTCGAAACCGAACAGGTCTATGCCGTACACCGGATACACAAGGTAGCCCGATATGATGACATTGCGTACAAGCCACAATACAACCGTCAGAGTTGATACTGTCAGCAGGAAGTATAACACGCGGCTTTTCTTCTGCTTTATCAGGTATATAAGTATGCCCAGACTTATCAGGCAAAACAAAACCGTTGACACCTTAAATGTAACAAGGGTTACAGGCAGCAGAAAAGCCATTAAAGATTGTTTAGCCGGCCAGTCGGGATTTAATGCTGTTTTAACAATGTAGTAGAATATGCACAGCAGGGGTATAATATCGGTACTGGTGTCGGCAAGCATATAACCGCC
>JAISES010000320.1 GCA_031263965.1 Prevotella sp.
CAGGTTTGCAGGTCCCCTTCCAGCCCCTCTTTAGAACTTTGTTTGACAAACCCGCCATTGGGGGTAAACATACGCTCTACGCGTTTTTCATAATTACCCGGATTGTTTTCATCTTCGATAAGCAGGTTGTCGTCGTCATACTGAGCTACGAATACCCCCTGGTGATCGCTTGCCAGATCGCTGATATAGACATCTGAAACGTGATCCGCTTTCTGGATGGCGTCAATCACTTTCTGCACATAGATCACCCCGTTAAAGTCTATATTGGCGATAAATTCATTGAGCGAGGTTTCGATATTTTTATATATCTCGTCTTCGTCCACTGCGCCGTCGTAATAAACAGTAACCCGCGGAATCAACACGTCTCCGTTCCGGCTCGCCACATTGACACTGGTTCCTGCGAATTTGATTTTATCCATATAAGCCCTTACGGCCAATAATTCATTTTCTTCTATCCGTTGATAAGCGCCCGGCTTACCCGTGGCAATTTTGAGCAGCAATATCTTATCGTTAAATCCATCTGAGGCGTATTCCGAGTAGCTTACTTTTGAAATGACGCGCTTATCTTCATTTACCGTGTTGTATGAAAATGACGTGCCTTCGTCATTCATCACCAGTTCATCTCCTGACTGGTATTTCAGTAAAGCGTTGGCATAATAGGCCGGAGTGCCGTTTATCCGGTTTTGCAATTCTTTCGCCAGATCGATTCTGAAGGTGTCGAGAATGGTCTCGAACACCATAATGCAAGCTGATGTTACCCATGTAAAAGCGTCAAGAACCGACATTTTAGAGGAATTCCTGAACTCGGTCAACTCTAAATACTGATCCCTGATCTGTTTGGATGCGGCATATATTTCCGTTAATGATCGCGCCATTACTCTTTTGTATAAATATTTCCGTTAATAATGAATTTCCACTGACCGGCCTCATTCCAGGCGGGTTCATTTATGATTGTCAGGATAGCCTGCATTCCCCGTTCCGTAGGTTCCGTATCCAGATAAACAATACAGTTTCTCCTGTTTCCGTAATTATCGACAATGTATTGCAGATAATCATCCAGCACAGATACATCCGTAAATTTGACTTTCAGGAGGTTCAACTCTTGCGGACCCATACCGGCAACCGGCAATAAGTCCGGAATTATCATTCCCTGCAAGTTTACAATAACAGTACCCTCAAACAAGAATAGCCCTTTCAGGGAGTATCCGTTTGATTTGTTTATATATTCGTCAACGACAAGCGGTTTCACTAAAAACAGATCGCCGTTGATATCCGAAGAATCGAAAGTCATCAAAGAACAGTCTCCATAGAGTTTCATCCTTCTTGTATCTACGGTATTATCAAAATAGTGAACATATTTCTGTTGGTTCTCCGATAATACAATCGTCTGTAAACCGGAATTGTCACCCCAGTCAACCTGCATATATCCTTGACCGCTCACGCTGAAACCGGACCGGTCATTGTTGCCGTTCACTCCACAAACAGCAATCAGGTCATAATCAGGCTCTTTATAGTAAACATGTCTTTCCCCGTTAGCCGGAACGTAACCGTTTTCTTTAATACTGTTTACAATACCTTCGTTGATGATAAAATAATCATGGTACTCCAGTTCCATTCCGGGTGTAAGCCCGGTATTCATATTGAGCCGGTCGTTGCTTATCAGTAAATCAAACAAACCTTCAATGGAACCGTATAATTCAATTGCGACATCAAACAGGTTCTGATTCGGTTTAACGATATGTTTGGGCATTTTTAATCTGTAGTATATTGTTTTAATCCGAGTTGTAAGCCTTTAGACTCTAAATCAAATGAAGCGTTTTCAACGCTCATGCCGTCATTTTCAAATTCCCTCTGCAATACGGCTGATAATTCGGTATAGTGGACATTGCTGTTGACCCAGCGGATAAGTCCGACTCCGGTTAAAGGATACCGGTAATTGTTGGTTGGCAGGCATTTCAATAACAGGTTTGCATTTTGCCGCTGTGCAGGGATAATATTGACATCACTTTCATTACCGGAATAAACAGCTGCGAATCCTTTGTTTAACCGGATGAAAAAGCGGTCTTCTGAAATTAACAGTAACCGGGAGGCATAAACATTCTTCATTTCGCTGCCGTATAAACCGGCTTTGGCTAAGAACCATTCGCTTCCATCTACCGGATTCTGAACAAAAGAGCTTATCTCATCATTGAATACCCTCCTTATCCTTATATAAAATTCTTTGTATTCCGGAGTATAGGGTATGGTCAGGTATATCCCGTCGTTTTTTACAGAGGCTTCTGAAATAGCGCCGGGAAGCCGGATTTCTCCATATATATAACGTGTCAGTCCTGAATCGTTTTCAACCCAGCTGAAAGGACGTAATTTGGCCGTATTCTGAGGCTCAATAATAATATCGCCTGTATTGATGTGTATTTCTATGTCTTTACGCATTTAATAATAGTATATTTATGTAGCGGTCGTGCTATATAGCCAGTATTTCCCGTCCCACATTAATGTGATTAATTCGCCCCGTGTAGTTGCCGTTATGCTATTAACGATTGATCCATTCAGGAGCATCATTTGTTTACCGCCGGATGTGAATGTATCGATAACCACATTGGAACTATTGTTTAACCTTATATAATACACCTTGCCCACAGTTGTAGGCGCAGGAAATGTTATTGTTATAACGCTTAAATTATAGCAACTTAAATAACAATCTTCATAGCTTACTGTAATATTCCCGCTAACTTGTTTTACTTTCAATGCTAAACCGGATATAACTCCACCGGCCATATATATTGCGATATTCTCCTTAGCCCCCGATGCCTGAACTAACATAGCTATGTTTTTTCCCATGTCCCATTGATCGGACTCGTCATTGTTTTCAAACCTTGCTACTGCGCGTATTGCCGTACTTACCGGCAATACGTTGCCGCCTATCCCCGCAAATACTTTGTGCGCATCGTTTCTAAAGATGATAGATGCGTCATTTGAAAATCCGGCATTAATCAAAGAAGTACCCGATATATTAAAACCGCCTATTTTCCCGCTGGTTGCTTCAATAATACCCTTGATATACGCATTTGTTGAATACAATAGTCCGTTTTCATCTACCCGGAATGGGGCAAGCGCCGGATTGGTCGACCCTGCAAAAAACCGGACGCCTGTTTCTCCCGAACCTTCAGCGCTCATCCCTGCCTTCACTTCCCCTGAAGAATTCGAAACAAAAATATTTTTTGAAAGAACAAGTCCGTTTTCTATTGTCGTACTATTCGCAAGTGTGCTTCCAAATGTAAATATCCCGTTTGCATCCCACTGTATATTTCCACCGGCTAAAGCTCCGCCGCCGTCAGGCTCCAACCGCCACCCATACCCGCGTATTCCTGACGCGCCAATGGTAACAGAACCGGAAGAGCCTGTAAATCCGGATGACTTACAGGTTCCGGAATAGATGGCCAGGTTATTGAATTTCCATCCGGCAATGCTGGAATCTTCACTGGATGTAAGGGAAAAGATGGTGTTTCCGCTATTGATTCCCGTCAATTCAACACAACCCGTACTTCTTTTGAGAAAAATACCGCTATTGTTTTTAATTGTAGACTCCAAAGACGATGAAGCGACGTCGCTGATGTCTGTGGATGAAAGGTAAAGCCCTGCCGATGACGGTTCTGAAATAAAAGCAACGTATGAATTGGAAAGCCTTTGGGAAGACATCTTCCAGCCCAGTAAAGTTCCGGAAATGCTGTCAAAGGTCATCAAACCGTTCATAAAACTGATGTCGCCGTTCGCATCGATATACCAGCCATAACCCCTCATACCGCCGGTGCCGATTGTTATAGCGCCGGATGCGCTTGTGTATTGTTTTGCCGTATTGTTTTTAGCTCCGGTGTATAGCGATTCATTGTCAAAATTCCACCCGGCTATAAAATTTGTCGAGCCAAGTTTAAACGTATTTTTAGAATTTGCCAGATAGCCTTCTATGCCAAAGGAATTGGCGGATGTGTAATGAATAGCGACCCCTCCGCTGTCAAGAACCTTGTCGTAATGATTGAAAGTGTCGGGAACACTGTTTAAAGTAGACATGTCGAACGGGCTTATACCGATATAATGTTTAGACGAATCCAAAACGATATAATCGGAATAAAGCAGATTCTCAGTTATGTTCCATCCGCCGATACTTCCTTCAGCTGAAGTTATTTTCCCTTGAAAATAGGCGGAGCCGTCCTGGGAGAATTTTACGTTCCCTTTTGCAAAAGAAGCTTCACCGCTTTTATAAATTCCCCAGATAACGGTATTGTCGCTGTCTTTGGCAAAAATACTGCCTTCCGAGAGTATCCGCAAGCATCCGTCGGATGTTTGTATGCCTCCGTTATTTATATCCCACCCGCCAATGCTGCCGCCTGTTTCGTTAATATGGAAAATCTCTTTCCCCTCCTTGTAACCATAAATACCCGCGCTACTGTTAGGAACGATCCCTTCAGGGCCGATGTAAACGCCTGTAAGTACGCTTAGCTGGCTTTCTGAAGTGACTTTTTTTCCGACAAATAATTGCGGTGTGATAAGATAATCTCCGCCAATCTTCGTTTTATTATTTTCCCAATCCTTGATCCAGTCCAGGGTATTGACATCCCGGACGACGGTAAACTGGAAAGCGCCCCCTGTTACTTCATTATAAGAGGTTTTAAATTCAAATTTTATATGACCGGTCAGTATATCGGTTGGAACAGCGGTTAACCTGAATCTTTTGGTTAACCCGTTATTGGCACCGGTTATCGTATATTGTATTCTTGTGTCGCTAACCTCAACTACAGATAAAGAGAAAGCAAGTTGTTTAGGGCCCAGAAATAATTCCAGGTCTGTAAATGCTTTATCCAAATTTTGATTGCCTCCGTTAAAATCCGCGCTGATCGAACAGGATGCGGGAGACATCGAAATCGTCAGTCCGTCTTTTACCGGAGTCAAAATTATGCTGTCTGTAGCTATTACGGTTTTACTCATTGCGTGTCCATGTATTTTCAATAATATCTACCAATTCATAATCCTCCGGCTTTTCCTGTACCGGCTTTTTCAGTTTTTTTCCGTTCCGGAAATAGAAGACATTATTTCAAATTAAATTTGTATCATACGTGTGTATGTACGATATTTGCATGATGAAATACCAAACATGGCAAAAGACCCCGTCTCGCTTCCGGGCGATGACAGGCATTAACATA
>JAISES010000360.1 GCA_031263965.1 Prevotella sp.
AATATATTATTAAGTAATCAATAAAAATAAATGACGTGTTTATAGGGTCAGTTACTCCCATCATTGAGAACAAAACGTAGTGGAGTGAAGCAATCCAAAAGCAATCAGTCATGGCCGGAAGATATAGAAAACATTCATTTATAAAGTTTTAAACACAAATGACATTTTCTTCCCGATACTACATCTTATTTCTTTAAAAAGATGTATTTTTGTTTAGAAACTGTTTGAATTTTATAGCAAATTTTTTTTATAGGTATTTTCGGATGGATTTCTTTCTTTTTGCTTGCAGATTTAGCGGGTTAAACCAAAAGGAAAAAGGATAAAATACGCTGAAAAGAGCATAAAAAAATTGCTAAGAAGTCTTTTTCAAATTCTATAATAATATTTTTCGCTAAAATTCAAACAGTTTCTTATACTGAGTTTTTATAAATGGATAATTCAAAATTGAAAGAACAAGTCAGAAACGAGTTTACAGAATATCTAAATCTGCACAAGCATCGTAAGACACCTGAAAGATATGCTATTCTGGAACACATTTATTCCACGAAAGGGCATTTCGACATGGAATCGCTTTATAATTCTATGACCGAATCAGGGTTCAGAGTCAGCAGAGCCACACTATACAATACGATAGAGTTGCTTTTGGACTGCGCATTGGTTGTGAAACACCAGTTTGGAGCCAATGTCTCACAATATGAAAGAACCTATGGAAATGAAAATCACGACCATCTGATTTGCCTGAGTTGCGGGGAAGTAAAAGAATATAAGAACGGGAATCTTTTTACAGCTACACAGCAAAGAAAACTTCAGCGGTTCAGAGTCAGTTATTACAGTATGTATATATATGGTATCTGTAATAAGTGCGTTCGGGCAAAGGCCGCGGAAGAAAAAAAGAAGAAGAAAAAAGCAGAAAATATTAATATCCGAATTAACAAGAAAAAATGAAAGTAGATGTATTGCTAGGGTTGCAATGGGGCGACGAAGGTAAAGGTAAGATTGTAGATGTACTAACCCCCGGATACGAAATTGTGGCCAGATTTCAAGGTGGGCCTAATGCCGGCCACACACTCGAATTTGAAGGCAAGAAATATGTCCTCCGGTCTGTTCCTTCGGGTATCTTTCAGGGCGACAAAATCAACATCATAGGAAATGGTGTCGTTCTCGATCCGGCCTTATTTAAAGGAGAAATAGAAGCATTGGAGTCGTCGGGGCACAAATTAAAGGGTCGACTGCTTATATCAAAGAAAGCTCACCTGATACTCCCCGCCCACCGTCTGTTGGATGCCTGCTATGAAGCATCAAAAGGCGATTCCAGGATAGGAACTACAGGCAAAGGTATAGGACCTGCATATACAGATAAAATCAGCCGTAATGGGTTACGCGTAGGAGACCTTCTCCATAACTTCGATGAAAAATACAAATCAGCAACAGAAAAACATCTGAAAATACTTAACCAATACGGATTCGATACAGCAGCCCTTGCCGGAATAGAGAAGGAATGGTTTGCCAGTGTTGCCAAACTGAAAGAGTTCACGTTTATCGATAGTGAGCACTATATAAACAATGCCATAAAACAAGAGAAAAAAATTCTCGCGGAAGGAGCACAAGGAACAATGCTCGATATAGACTTCGGTTCTTACCCTTTCGTAACCTCCTCGAATACAATTGCTGCCGGAGCATGTACCGGGCTGGGAGTCGCCCCCTGCAAAATAGGTGAGGTATTTGGCATATTCAAAGCGTATTGTACCCGTGTAGGTAGCGGCCCGTTTCCAACAGAGCTTCCGGACGGGACGGGAGACAAGCTGCGCGAATATGGCTTTGAATTCGGGTCGGTAACCGGACGTCCCCGCCGCTGCGGATGGATTGACCTTGTAGCTTTGCGTTATGCAATTATGATAGACGGAGTTACTCAACTAATTATGATGAAGAGCGATGTTTTAGATTCTTTTGAAACAATAAAGGCATGTGTGTCGTATGAAATAAATGGAGAAAAAGTGTCTGATTTCCCCTTCGAGGCGGATGATAACATCAAACCTGTATATGTGGAAATGAAAGGCTGGCAAACAGATATGACAAAAATGCAGGAAGAAAAGGAATTTCCTGAAGAATTTGGCGATTATATAGCTTTTCTGGAAAAAGAACTGGGTATTCCAATATCAATAGTATCTCTCGGACCGGATAGGGCACAGACTATAATCAGAAAATAAAATTAACCTGAGTAACTGTTTCTTATTGGCATTATTTTTGTTTTGTTATTTCAGAATAACTTAAATGGAATAAATATGTTTACAGGTTGGATTTTATTAATAGTCGTTGGTGTTGGAGGCATGATTGTGTCGCAGGTACTCCAAAGCAAGTTCAATAAGTACTCAAAAATACCTTTGGTTAGCGGTATGACCGGACGCGATGTGGCCGAGAAGATGCTTCATGACAATGGTATCTATGATGTCAGAATTATATCCGGCGGCGGCATGCTGACCGACCACTACAATCCCCTTAACAAAACCGTGAACTTAAGTGAAGGTGTTTACGGAAGCAATAGCGTTGCTGCTGCCGCTGTTGCAGCACATGAGTGTGGACACGCCGTGCAGCATGCTCATGAATATGGCCCCCTGAAAATGCGATCGGCTCTTGTTCCTGTTGTCAGCTTTGCTTCTAAATGGGTAATGTGGGTCATTCTTGCAGGAATATTTATGATTCAGCAATTTCCAACTCTGATCTGGATCGGTGTCGGATTATTTGCTGTAACAACCTTGTTCAGCTTCATTACGTTGCCTGTCGAAATAAATGCCAGCCAGAGAGCTTTGGCTTGGCTTAATACTGCCGGAATAACAAATACGAGTAATCATAGTATGGCAAAAGACGCCTTGAAGTGGGCGGCATATACATACGTTGTAGCAGCAATCGGTTCGTTAGCAACTCTTATCTATTATATAATGATAGCTATGAGCAGTAGTAGAAGAAATTAATCCTGTATTCCTCCCAATAAAAACGAGGCTGTCCGAAAAAGTCAGGGCAGCCTCGTTTGTTATAAATTCAGACTATTAAAGCATGGTGCAGTTAATAGGTTTTAATTGTTTGAAAAAGTCATTTCCTTTATCATCAACCAAAATAAATGCAGGGAAATCTACCACTTCGATCTTCCATATTGCTTCCATTCCAAGTTCAGGGTACTCCAGGCATTCCAGGCTCTTGATACTATTTTGGGCAAGAATTGCGGCAGGGCCTCCGATGCTCCCCAGATAAAATCCTCCATGTTTATGACATGCATCTGTAACTTGCTGGCTGCGGTTTCCTTTTGCGATCATTATCAAGCTTCCTCCATGCGATTGGAATGAATCAACGTATGAGTCCATACGTCCGGCTGTCGTGGGTCCCATCGATCCGCTTGCGTATCCTTTAGGGGTTTTTGCCGGTCCTGCATAATAAATAGGATGATCTTTTACATATTGAGGAAGGCCTTCGCCTTTATCAATGCGTTCCTGCAATTTTGCATGTGCAATATCGCGTCCTACGATAATCGTTCCGGTAAGCGACAAGCGTGTAGATACCGGATATTTGGTAAGTTCGGCCAGAATTTCTTTCATTGGGCGGTTCAGGTCTATTTTCACGCCGCCTGCTTCACCTGCATTTTGTAGTTCTGCCGGAATCAGGCGAGCCGGATTATCTTCCATCTTTTCCAACCAGATACCATCTTTATTAATCTTGCCTTTTATGTTGCGGTCGGCAGAACACGATACTCCCATTCCTACCGGACATGAAGCCCCATGGCGGGGTAAGCGTATGACACGAATGTCATGGGCAAAGAATTTACCTCCGAATTGAGCTCCAAGTCCAAGGTCGTAAGCGGCCTTTAACAGACTGTGCTCCATTTCTATATCTCTGAAAGCACGGCCTCCCTCGTTACCCGAAACAGGTAAATTGTCATAATATTTTGTAGATGCCAATTTTACGGTTTTCAGGTTCGTTTCGGCAGAAGTGCCTCCGATAACGAATGCGATGTGATATGGCGGGCAGGCTGCTGTTCCTAACGATTTCATTTTATCGATAAGGAAAGACTCCAGTTTCCCGGGAGTAAGCAAGGCTTTAGTTTCCTGATATAAATATGTCTTGTTTGCTGAACCACCGCCTTTAGCAACGAACAAAAATTTATATTCATTTCCGTTCACGGCATAAAGATCTATTTGTGCAGGAAGATTTGTTCCTGTATTCACTTCTTTATACATATCCAACGGTGCATTCTGAGAATACCTCAGATTGTCTTCGGTAAATGTATTGTATACTCCTTTTGATAAGGCTTCTTCATCATTTCCTCCGGTCCACACATTTTGTCCTTTTTTGCCCATGATAATGGCTGTGCCTGTGTCCTGGCAGAATGGCAGTATACCTTTTGCCGATATTTCCGAATTGCGTAGAAATGTAAGGGCTACAAACTTGTCATTATCGCTGGCTTCAGGATCGGACAATATTTTAGCTACTTGTTGCTGATGCCTGGGGTGCAGGAAGAATTCTACACTATGAAAAGCATGTTGTGCTAATAATGTAAGCGCTTCGGGTTGCACTTTTAAAATTTCCTGACCTTCAAAATTTGACGTAGATATAAATTCTTTCGACAAAAGAGAATACTCGGTCGTATCCTTCCCAAGAGGAAAAGTTTCCTGATACTTGAATGGAGGTGTTGGCATGTTTTTATTTTTATAGTTGATATTTTAAGGATACAAAAATACGAAATCCTTTCAATATTTAAGTTCTATAAAATAATTATTGCCGTATCCGATTGTTCAATTTCTCCCGTCATTGCGAACCTGAAAGGTGAAGCGATCAGGGAATTGTTCGGTTAGCGGTAGGGGCAGTCCTTTGTGACTGCCCGAAAAAATACAATTGGATTGCTTCGGGTAAACCCTCGCAATGACGGGAGTAACTGAACACGTCATTTGTTTTTATTGATTGCTTTTTAATCTTTCAGAAATAGTATTGGTGCGATAATTTTTGAAAAAACTTTTCAATATATTGATTTATAATTACATATAAGCGTTTCTTAATTTTTCGACTTGAATTGATGTAATTTTGTGTCAAAACACACA
>JAISES010000361.1 GCA_031263965.1 Prevotella sp.
TTGAGCCAGCCTGTTTCCCTTCCTACAACCTCCTATCAGTTGTTGCTCATTCATTCGACTGTTTACGTTTGGCTTCTTCGAATAGCCTCACAATACTTTAGATGCTATCATATTGTAAAATGCTGCATTTCGTTGCTCTTTTACCATCAAAAAAAGTTTATTCGGTCTTTTTCAGCTTATAAGTATTTCCTGTGAAATCAATTTTATCTAAAGTAATGCTGCGAGGGTCATCATACGTGGCTTTTGCTACCGGATTAGATTCTCTGTTTTCTCTGTTCGCAAAGTTATATATACAATACCCCCAGACCATAAACCATGACCATGACGGCTGTGTTTCATATAACTCCGCCGCAGGTACGTTGCCAACCTCGCCAAGTGTAATAAGCTTGCCACCTCCTATTTTCAGAAGGTCGTCGTGATGGGATTGTTTCCAGTCGTTGCGATACACGTCTGCGGCCAATACATCTACATAATCGACACCAGGGAAGAAATCTTCATACGGTCCGGCTTCGTCGCCTGGTATGTCTCTCGGAGCATTCGTGTTCCATACCCACAGCAGATTGTTTAGTTCGTGGTGGTGAGTGAAATATTCATACATAGCAATCCATAATTTTTTGAACCCGTTTTCACCTGGCTTATTGCACCACCAGAACCAGACACCGTTCATCTCATGGAATGGACGCCACAAGACTGGTATATTGGTATCGCGCAATTGTTTCAGGTATGCGGCAACTCCGTCCATTTGTTTTTTCCAGAGAGTATTGAGTTCAGTGCCGTCAGTTACCAATTCGTCCCATTCTTCCTGAGAGGGTAAGCGGTCGGCCAAACGCCAAATATCGGCGCCATCACATTCGTCGCACCCTGTTGGGAAGCAACAATGCCACATTAGAGTTATGATACGCCCTTCTGCATATCTACGTTTGACTTCGTCTATCAGGCTTTGCCGCAAATCGGTTACTGAGCGGCCATTGAAAGCGCAGCTATCGAAAGGTGTTGTCAGATTCATCGGTCCGCAATGCTGATATTTATACGCGCTATCTCCCTGAGCCATAAAACTAAAATCACCACCCCATACAGCAGGGTATTTTCCGGTTATGGAGAAAACGACATTATCATACCGTGGCAGATCGCTCACAAAATTGTGTTGCCCTGTCAACGTGTATTTTCCTTGTAGCGAATAAAGAAAGCTTAAAAGCTGTCTAGCTTCAGGTGTAGTTTTAGGGTTAACCGGCTCAAAGCCCTGTTCAATCTGTTTGTCGCATGCAGCGACAAACAGACAACTGAATAGAATTGAAAAAACTAATTTATGTACTTTCATAATAATATAATAGTTTTTAATATAAACTTATTTGGAATATAAAAGAGAAATTAAGAGATTTTCATTTTTATATTCCGTAACATAAATGTTTGATGTTACTTTTTTTTATTTAGTGTCGAGTTCCTTTAGCTTTTGTAATTGTTGTTCGATGATTTCCTTTTCTTTAATCAACCTAAGTTCCTCTTTTCCCAATTTTTCCTTTTTATAACGCAACGATAAGGCAATAACCTCTTCTAATTCTGCAAAAGAAAGGTGTTTCAAGTGTTTTGCAACAACGTCAAAGGCTTGTTCTTTTGTCAAACGTTTTGCAATCTTTTCTTCTTCTGTCATTCTGTGTCTAGCCATAACTTTAATTTTTTTATTGTTGTATAATTATTTTATCAAAGGCAAAAGTAATTAATTAATCTGGGAAGTAGATGCATATCATATATTTTTGTACATTTGCTTGTAATTTTTATAAATGATTCAATATAGATAAAACATTATGCACAATTGGTTTGAATGTAAGGTGTCTTATGAAAAGATACTGGAAAATGGTATACAAAAGAAATTGACGGAACCTTATTTGGTAGATGCATTGTCATTTACTGAGGCTGAAGCACGGATAATTGCGGAAATACGCCCGTACATTATCGGTGAATTTACAATTGCGGATATTAAACGGGCACACCTTTCAGAGATATTTTTTAATGAAAACGGCAACTGTTTTTACCGTATAAAAATATTCTTTATCACATCAGATGAAAAGAGTGGAGCAGAGAAGAAAACGGTAGCGCAAATGTTGGTGCAGGCTTCTACTTTAAAAGAAGCTATATCTTTATTGGAAGAGGGCATGAAGGGTACAATGGCTGATTATATCATCGCAACCGTAACGGAAACAGCACTGATAGATGTTTTTCCATATACTGTACAAGAACAATGAGTATACGTTTAAATGTAGACTTTTTAAAAGGCAGACTTCCTGAAAATATAAAAATTGTTGCTGTATCTAAATTTCATTCTGCTGACCGTATAACAGAAGCCTATCAGGCTGGCTTGCGAATTTTTGGAGAGAATCGTGCCCAAGAATTAATCGCCAAACAAAAAATATTACCGGATGACATTGAATGGCATTTTATCGGACCTTTACAGACAAACAAAGTGAAATATATAGCTCCTTTTGTTCACACCATCCAAAGTGTAGATTCGTTGAAGTTATTGCGGGAAATAGATAAACAAGCCGCTAAGCAATCACGTATAATTCAGATATTGTTAGAGATTCGGATTGCCCAGGAAGAAGGTAAACATGGCTTTATTCCAAAAGAATGTAAAATGATGCTGACAAATGAAAATATGATTGATAATTATCCAAATGTTCATATTAGTGGACTTATGGGAATCGCAACATTTACAGAGGACAATGAGCAAATTCGGAAAGAATTTCGAACCCTACACGCTTTCTTCAAAGATTTAAAGTCGTCTTATTTCGAAAATTGCAACTATTTCACTGAACTATCTATGGGAATGACAGATGATTATGAAATTGCTATAAACGAAGGAAGTTCAATGGTACGAATAGGAAGTTTTATCTTTGGAGATAGAATCTGAAAAAAATAAACAATAAAACATTTAACCAACAAAATGAAATATACTTGTCTATATATACGTTTAGCTTAATTTAATAACTATTGATTATGATAGATATAGCGACTAAATATGCTGGGTTAACGCTTCGTAACCCTCTCATTGTCGGAAGTTCAGGGTTGACTTCCGTACCAGAAAAAATAAAAGAATATGAAAAAGCTGGTGCAGGCGCTGTGGTGCTTAAATCTCTTTTTGAAGAACAAATTGAGATGCAAAGCGCTTCCTTATTGAAAGAATCGGATTTTCCGGAAGCTACTGATTATATTCATGAATATGTGAAATCCAATCAGGTAAATCAGTATTTAGAACTTATAAAAAAGACAAAAGCAATATGTGCCATTCCTATTATAGCAAGCATCAATTGTCATAAGGTGGATGCATGGATTGATTTTGCTCACCAGATTGAATTGGCAGGTGCTGATGCTATTGAGTTGAACGTATATTATATGGATACTGATATTGACACTGGAAATGATACAAACAATGAGGTGTACGTGAATATTATCCGTAAGGTAAAGGGGATAGTTTCCATACCAGTTACTATGAAAATCGGTAAATCATCAAATAATATTCCGGCTTTGGCACGTTTGCTGAAGATAAATGGTGCAGATGGTGTTATCCTTTTCAATCGTTTATATCAGCCTGATATAAATATACATAACATGCAAATTATATCGGGTAATGTATTTAGTAGTCATTCCGATTTAAGTGATACACTTCGTTGGACAGCAATTGTCTCCGGTAAGATCCCAGATATCAGTATAGCATCCTCAACAGGTGTTCATGATTGGGAAGATGTTGTAAAATGTTTGCTGGCCGGAGCATCTGCAGTTCAAATGGTCAGTGCCATATATACACATGGGCCGGAAATAATTTCCCAGATTCTTATATGTATGGAAGAATGGATGAATCAAACAAAATATTATTCTTTATCTCAGTTCCAAAGCACACTCAATTATGCACATATAAAAAACCCGAACATGTATGAACGAGCTCAATTTATGAAATACTTCTCAAATAGAGATTAAGAGAAGACACTTATCCATTCATAGAAGCCAGAAACTCCATATTGTCATAGGTTTGTTCCATACGTTTTTTGACAAATTCCATCGCTTCGATGGAATTCATATCTGACAAGTATTTGCGTAGTATCCACATACGGTTGACAGAACCTTCGTCCTGCAACAGATCGTCGCGGCGCGTACTTGAAGCAATTATGTCGACCGCCGGATAAATACGCTTGTTTGATAGCTTACGGTCTAATTGCAGTTCCATATTACCTGTACCTTTGAATTCTTCAAAGATCACATCATCCATTTTGGAACCGGTTTCAGTTAGAGCTGTTGCCAGAATTGTCAGACTACCTCCATTCTCAATGTTACGGGCAGCACCGAAAAAACGCTTTGGTTTCTGCAGTGCATTGGCATCCACACCCCCTGAAAGTACCTTGCCAGATGCTGGTTGCACAGTATTATATGCACGTGCTAATCGTGTAATAGAATCTAAAAGTATTACAACGTCGTGCCCACATTCTACCATGCGTTTCGCTTTATTCAAAACAATTTCGGCTATTTTAACATGGCGTTCTGCTGGTTCGTCGAATGTAGAGGCAATCACTTCTGCATCAACGCTACGAGCCATGTCCGTGACCTCTTCAGGACGTTCGTCAATTAAAAGAACAATCATATACACTTCCGGGTGATTGGCAGCTATAGCATTAGCTACATCTTTCAATAACATCGTCTTACCTGTCTTTGGTTGGGCTACGATTAATCCACGTTGTCCTTTGCCTATAGGAGAGAACAGATCAACTATTCGAACGGCAATATTATCATATACCTTCGGAGCCTTACGTGCGGTGAGCATAAACTTTTCGTCGGGAAAAAGCGGAGTTAAATGGTCAAATGGAACGCGGTCGCGCACCTCTTCCGGCGTACGACCGTTGATTCTGTCTACTTTCACTAAAGGAAAGTATTTTTCACCTTCTTTTGGTGGACGAATAGGACCTTCTACAATATCGCCCGTACGTAGTCCGAATAGTTTTATTTGAGATTGCGACACATAAATATCGTCGGGAGAAGTCAGATAATTATAATCGGACGAACGAAGGAAACCATAACCATCCTGCATGATTTCAAGCACACCTGTTCCGACAAGTATACTTTCAAATTCGTACATTTTCTCCACTGGTGACGCCACAGTAGAAATGTTGTTAACATTGGCTTGTTGTTGTTGATTGGACTGTTTCACATTTTGACGGAGAGCATTATCATGATCTTTTTGCTCTTTCTGTATCCTTTTTTGCTCAGGTTTTGCTGGCGAAGAAGTTAACGGGAATAATTGATCGAGTAAGGAATTAACACTTGGATGTTTAAAGACAATTCTTTTCTTTCCATCAGAAGGATTAGGTAGCAATTCTTCTTCTTTGGTTTTTATTTCTTCCATTACTTTAATGTTCTGCATAATCTCTTCTTCTTTGTATTCGGAAACTACCGGAGGCAACAATGGCTTTTCAACTGTTTTT
>JAISES010000325.1 GCA_031263965.1 Prevotella sp.
ACAAGCATAAGATGAAAGGCGATTTCCTTGCCTACTTCAAAGAGATGTGCAAAGTGAAAGACCAAAAGTGGTTGAGGGTATATTCTCACTTTGAACGATTTACCAAGGGAAAATGCACCTTCGGAGATATAAATGTAGACTTATGTAGAAAGTTCCGGACTTATCTATTGAGTGCAAAACAACTAAGCCGGCCAGAGCAAACGATGGCTCGCAATTCGGCAGCAGGATATTTTTCGACTTTTCGAGGATTACTAAAGGTAGCATATCGGGATAAGAGAATTAAGGAAAATGTGAATGACTTCTTGGAAAAGATAGAATATGAGGATGTCCGCAAGGAATATCTTACTCATGAAGAAGTCAAACTACTGGCAAATACGCCATGCGATATTCCTGTACTCAAAAATGCTTCACTACTTTCGTGCATGACCGGCTTGAGGATTAGCGACATACTAAATCTGACATGGGATGAAATCGTTCTTGGAGCAGACAACGGCTATTGCTTGAGGTTGAAAACCGAAAAGACGGAGACAGAAACGACACTTCCTATCAGCTTTGAAGCATTGGAATTATGCGGAGAACGAGGCAAGGGCAAAGTATTTAAGGGATTGCAACGATCTATGACGCAACATCCATTGAAAAATTGGGTGAAACAGGCTGGCATAATAAAGAAAATCTCATTTCATTGCTTCCGTCACACGTTCGCTACCCTCCAAATAGCCTTAGGGACAGATATTTACACGGTAAGTAAAATGCTCACGCATAAAAACGTCACTACCACACAAGTATATGCCGAGTTAGTGAGTTCAAAGAAGAGAGAATCAGCAAATAAAATAAGTTTGAAATAAAAGTGGGGACGGTGTCACCACAAAATAATAATAAAATTATGGATAGAGGAGAAATTGTTATTTATCAAATGCCTAATGGCAATACGACTTTGGATGTAAAGCTTGAGAATGAGACAGTTTGGTTAGATCAATATCAAATGGCTGATCTTTTCAGTACAGATAGAACATCTATTTATAGACACATAAGAAATATATACAAATCGGAGGAATTGGACGAAAATTCAACTTGTGCAAAATTTGCACAAGTTCAAACGGAAGGAGAGAGAAAGGTCTCACGTACAATATCTTATTACAACTTAGATGTGATCATATCTGTCGGATACCGGGTTAATTCTAAACGCGGTACCCAATTCCGTATTTGGGCTAACAAGATACTAAAAGAATATCTCGTTAAAGGCTACATTGTAAATGAAAAGATTAAATTACAGCAGTATAGCGATCTGAAGCAGACGGTAAAACTGTTGTCAAATGTCTTACAATCTAAAGAACTATCTGCAGATGAAGCAACCGGGTTGTTACAAGTAATTAGTGATTTCACCTACGCATTGGATACATTGGACAGGTACGACTATCAGGAATTAGCAGTGGAATACACTACTTCACATGAACCTTTCAGGGCAACTTACGAAGGAGCGATGGAGGTAATAGAGTTTCTTAAAACCAAATTCGGCGAAAGCGATCTATTTGGGAATGAAAAAGACGAATCTTTCAAAAGCTCTATCAATACGATTTATCAAACCTTTGATGGACAAGACCTATATCCAAGCGTAGAGGAAAAAGCAGCTATGCTATTATACTTAGTAACAAAAAATCACTCGTTTAGCGATGGCAATAAACGTATTGCGGCACTTCTCTTCCTTTGGTTCTTAGAGAAAAATGGAATTCTCTATAAGGCAGATGGGACTAAACTTATCGAGAATAATACACTGGTTGCTCTTACTCTTATGATTGCTGAAAGCCGTACAGAAGAGAAAGACATAATGGTGAAAGTGGTTGTAAACCTGATTAATAAAAATAATTGATGATCAGTTTAAATTGTGGCGGCAATGCACCCACAATTGTTTCATCACCGATGCGACAATTTGTGACAGCATTGCTGACATAAAGTTGTGGGTTTTCAAGCCCCACAATTGACTTCGGATAATTAAAAGAATAAGAGTGAATGAAGAATAAATACTATGAATACATCATCATCTACCTGTCGGTCGCCCTTGTTTGCGCTGCTATTGGGTTGATTGTTAGGGCTACAGTAGTGGCGAAAGGAGTTGATGCGTTTTCAGCAAACACTATCTTTTGGCTTATCACCGGACTTGGGATATTAATCTATTGCATATTAACGGTGTTAATTCAAGGCTTGTCTGATAAGATGATCATTTTTTTCTTTTCGAGACGAAAGAACGTGAAGCCGGAGCAGCTGGAAGCATCCAAGCCTCTATCATTAGAAGATATTCGATCTGAAAAGCAAGAAGAACTAAACCAACAGAAAGCCGAGAGATTGGGAATTGCGATCCAATACTCCCGAAAGACACTCGCTCCATATATCTCCGATGCAGACATGAAACTCCTCTACGAATATATTGAAATGTACTCTGAAGGAACTTCTTTTGAGAAGATAACCATTCAACCCGTAAAAATAAAGGAACTCACAACTACCGATGTTTGTCATTTCGGATGGAATATCTGGAATCATTTCAATGTCGCCGACCAATGGGGAGCCGCTCAATTCCTTAAAACAGTCTTTCACGAGAAACTCAAAGACGTGGAGTTGAAGACGATCAAGAAGAAGCTCAAAATATTCGAACCAAACTCAACAATTAAGATACAAGAGATCTTGCAGACAATAGAATAAGCAGCAAACATTACCATTTGAAAATGTTTTCATGGTGTTTCTCTGGTGGCGACCGTCACCGTTGAAACACCATTTTTATTTGCACTGAATTTATTATAACAATAATTTATGTGCAACGAAAACATTACTTTCGATAAGCTCCCCGAGGCGGTTGCTTATCTTATTAAAGAGGTGTCAGAACTCAAAGACTTGGTGGTAACGAAGCAAAATCAGCCAACAGAGAAACGAGTTCCGATCGAGATTGAAGAAGCATGCCGGTTGATTATGAAAGCCAAACCAACCGTGTACGCTTTAATGAGAAAAGGGCTTATTCCTTGCTACAAGCGTGGAAAGAAACTTTTCTTCTTTGAAGATGAATTGATGGCATGGATTGCCGGAGGCAAGAAAAAAAACATTGAGGAACTGAAAGAAGAGGTTGAGACTCGTATCAATCAAGGGATTCGTCGCAGACCTTCGCATCGTAATTTTTAATTCTATGACTATGGAAAACAAGATTACCGCCGAAGGCATCATCCACGAAGCCCTACATTATAAAGGAAGAATGTACGGCTCGAACTATCCTGTTCAGATATTTCCCCATCAGATTCAGGATATTATCTACGCCACCGGCGATTGCCTGAACTATCCCATTGATTACATTGCAGCATCGCTCTGTTTTGTATTGTCGATGGGTATCGGCAACACCCATGTGGTAAAACTGAAAGAGGGCTGGACGGAACGAGCCATTCTTTATACCGCATTGATTGGTCGTCCGGGAGTAAATAAGAGCCATCCGCTCAGCTTTACCTTTCATCCCCTTTTTGAACACGACACGAAAAACGCTGTCAAGTTCAAAAAAGAGTTTAAAGAGTACGACCAGTTACTATCTCTCAGTAAAAAAGAACGGGAGGAACAGGGTGTCAGTGAAATTCCACCTGAGCCAATACTAAAGAAATTCGTAGTCTCGGACATTACGCCGGAATGTTTGGCATTTATCCACGAGAATAACAAGCGAGGCATCTGTCTATATACAGACGAATTAGCCTCCTGGTTCAAGAACTTCAATCGCTATACAAAGGGTTCTGAAGAACAGTTCTGGTTATCACTCTACAATGGGAAGCCGATTATTTTAGATAGGCGTGGCAGTAAGAACTCCGTATCCGTCAAACATTCCTTCATTGGAGTAATCGGTACTATCCAACACGGCATCCTGAAAGAATTGTCAAAAGGAGAGCGCAATCAAAACGGTTTTCTGGACCGTATCCTCTTTGTCCTCCCTAATAATCTGGAGAAACAATACTGGAACGATCGCCAATTATCCCCCCGGCATGTGATTCCTACATGGAACAACCTGATGCAGAAACTAATCGACCTTGAATTTGTAACTGACGAAAATGGAGACATAATCCCTATTGAGTTGTATTTTGAAGAAGATGCGAAGAAGCGTCTATACGATTGGCAACGAGAGAATACCGATCAATGCAATCAGGAAATCAATGAAACGCTGAT
>JAISES010000328.1 GCA_031263965.1 Prevotella sp.
ATATTCGCTGCAACCCCTAATTCTTCAAATGTTTTCATTAAAAATTTTATGTGATAAATAAGTCTTTCAATTGACTCACTCCCACCCCAAAACGAAACGATAAGAAGAAATAAGAGAGCCAGTCAATAAAGCGGCGCAAAGATAGTGATTATTTTTTTTAATATCTACAGAATCACAGACTTTTTTATTATCGACCTATAATCCCATTCGGGAGTTAACAAAACAAAATTAAAGTTAACTACAGGATCACGATCTATTGACTTTTCTTTTAATTTTACATTAAAATATCTTATAAGAGGGTGTCATTTATAGCAAATTAACCACGGAGTTTCACGGAGTAGAAAAATCACGGAGTTACACTGTGTAACTCCGTGAAAATAAACTCTGTGTAGCTCCGTGGTTAAAAACATATAAAGTAAGTATCTATAAACCAATATAATAATACTCTATTAAATATAAACTCTACTAAGGATATGGCAATTGTGTGTGTGTTTTTATATCACCTCCGCTTTGAAGCCTTAACTTAATGACATTGCGCTAAACCCGCATGCAAAAAAGAACAAAATCCATCTGAAAATAACTATAAAAAAGATTATATATCCATCCTTATTCCATTCATATTTTCCTATCTTTGTTATTATTCGTAATTTTAAAACATAATTATTATGTCGAAAGAGATACTTAATCTAAAACCAAAACAGTTGTGGAAACATTTCTACGATTTAACGCAAATTCCTCGTCCGACAGGACAAATGAAGGAAGTAACAAAGCATGTGATTGACTATGGCAAATCGTTAGGATTGGATGTGAAACAAGATAAGACAGGCAATGTGCTTATCGTCAAACCCGCAACAAAAGGGATGGAGAATGCTCCGGCTGTGATCCTGCAATCGCACTTGGATATGGTTCCACAAAAGAATTCGGATGTGAAACATGATTTTACTAAAGATCCGATAGAAACCAAAGTAGAAGGAAACCTGGTTAAAGCCGGATCGACCACTCTGGGAGCCGACAACGGCATCGGAGCTGCTGCCATGATGGCCGTGCTGGAAGATACGAAGCTGAAACATGGTAAAATAGAAGCCCTATTTACAATTGATGAAGAAGTAGGTATGGTAGGTGCGTCGGGACTGAAAAAAGGATTTCTTTCGGGAAGTATACTGTTGAATCTTGATACAGAGGAAATAGGTGAGCTTTGCGTAGGCTGCGCCGGAGGTGTAGACGTTAATGCAGAATGGGAATTTAAAGATGTAGAAGTTCCTAAAGGAGATATAGCTTACAAAGTAACACTGAAAGGACTTAGAGGCGGTCATTCGGGCACAGAGATACATTTGGGCAGGGCCAATGCCAACAAGCTGATGGCTTACTTCCTGAAAGATGCCATAAGCAATTATGAAGTGCGTCTGGCTTCTATCGATGGAGGATCGCTTCGGAATGCTATTCCCCGCGAATCGTTTGCGATAGTTACCCTGCCGGAAGAAGACGAAAAAGACTTCGCAAAATTGGTAAAGGAATACGAAAAGATTTTTAAAGAAGAGTATAAAGCGGTTGAGCACAACCTGTCGTTCAAAGCAGCTAAAACAGATTTGCCTGCAACGCTTATTCCCGAAGAAATACAAGATGGCCTGATCAATGCTGTTGTAGGTTGCCAGAATGGCGTTATCAGCATGCTTACAGACTTTGAAGGTATTGTGGAAACATCGACAAACCTTGCGCGTGTGAAATCGGAACCGGGACGCGTTATAGCGCAAATGCTTGCACGCAGTTCGTCGGAAACACGTAAAGACGAAATAAGTTCGAGTCTCGAAAGCGTATTTTCATTAGCGGGCGCCAAAGTAACCATCGAGAACGGTTATCCGGGATGGCAACCCAATGCCCAGTCGGAAACATTGAATATGATGTCGAAGCTTTATAAGGATACGTACAAGGAAGATGCCCATGTGGTGGTGGTTCATGCCGGACTGGAATGTGGTATTATTCTTTCGAGCACTCCGGGATTGGATATCGTTTCCTTTGGACCGACAATTCTCAACGCTCACTCTCCCGACGAATACGTGGAGGTAGATACAGTAGAGACATTCTACGATTATCTGGTGAAAACGCTTGAGAATATTATATAAATTCTATTTCAAGATTTGGCTAATGCCGATTTTCAATTCACATTTCAAGATTTCAATATTTTGTATATCAACAAAATACAATTGTGATTTGTGAAATTATTTATTGTAAACTATATAAATGAAACAGAAACGGCGTAGACTGAGTCCCCGCCGTTTTTTCTTATTTTTTTTACTTACTGATGTTACTTATTGGCCTATGGCTTCCAGATAATTCTTCAAGGTGTAAGAATACATTTCGAGCATTTTTTCCAGCACAAAGTCGTGATCGATATAATCCAGGTCTATCTTGCATATTTGCTTCTCCAAATATGCATTGAAGCTGTCCGATTGCTCTTTAGTGTATTTGCCGTTAAACCGGTCTGTTTTATAGAACAGGTCGTAAGCAATATAGTTGCAAGGGAATATCTCATAATTGCTATGTATCTCCTTATCAATAATATTGGCTGCCAGTTCGGCCTGAATACGTTTGTCCGGTTCGGTAATCTTATCCAATCCGGGATTGATACATTTACCCAAGCGGAACATCACATTCCCTTTTTTGCCCAAAATACCGATCTCCATATTTAACAGGTCATCGCGCTGACTTTTCTTAAATTCCGGATCATCGCGTTTTTGCTGGAATTCCTTTGCTTTGAGGTAATCGCAGGGATCGTACTCGTAGGATATGGAAAGCGGGATCAGATTCATTTCCCTGAGACTTTCCAGAAACGATTTATTGTCAGGATATAATGCCAACATTTTCAACAAGCTGTCCTGAGTCCTGTCGTCAGAATTCTTAGCCCTGCCCTCACGCTGGGCAATCCAGACAGATTCTTTTTTTTCGTTGATAGCATAGTGTATATACTCCGACATGTGTTTGGATGCGACAAGGCGTTCTTTGACAGACAGTCCCCGCTTTACCAGAAAGCTCTTATTGAGCCTTACCAGTTTGTCTATCCATGGATGGATAAGCAGATTATCGCCAATGGCGATTTCAGTCGTTTCCAAACCCTGTTCGTGACGTAAGATATTGAATAATCCCGCATCAAGCACTATATCTCTGTGGTTCGACAAAAACAGATGCTCTACCGACCGGTCTATATTTTCCCAATTCTCGCTTTTTATGCTGGATGATACTCTCATACCCATAGCTTTCACTACAGGATAGATCATCGCAGTCTGAAATTGTTTCTTTGTCTTATATTTCGACATTTCAGCGGAAAATTCATCCCAGTCTATTTCAGGAAGAATATATTTCACTGCATGCTGAAATCCGGGATCAACAAGTATATCCTGAATAGCTTGTTCCACCTCATAATCATACAAAGGCGCTATATCGTCAAATTTATCACTCATGGTATATTTTAATTCTCTTTAAACTCGTTTTCGATAATTTCTGTCAAAACTTCAGTTATATTCAATCCGGCCGCGGCTACCTGTTGTGGTATGAAACTGGTCTGCGTCATTCCCGGAGTGGTATTCACTTCCAGGAGATAAGGGGTATCTTCGCTAATAATGAAATCGGCTCGGATAATACCTTTGGCGCCCACTAAATCGTATATCGTACGGGTAAGCTTTTGTATCCGTTCCGTCATATCCTCCGATATGCGCGCGGGAGTTATTTCTTCTACTTGTCCTTCATACTTCGCATAATAATCAAAGAATTCGTTGGTTGTAACAACTTCCGTCAATGGAAAGACAACCTCTTTATCCTTTACTTTGTAGCAACCGCATGTCACTTCCCTGCCGCTTATGAAGCTCTCGATAATGACATCTGATGTTTCTGCAAATGCCGTATCAATAGCCTCTTGCAATTGGCCGATGGTTTTTACTTTCGTTGTAGCAAAACTGGAACCTCCGGTATTTGGTTTTACAAACATAGGAAATCCCAGCTTATTTGCAATATCGACGATGTTATATTTTGTTTCTTTACTCAAATAAACAGATTGGGCAACCTTTATACCGAAGTTTTTCAGATAGTTATTACACACGAACTTATTCATGGTAAGTGATGACGCCATCATGCCGCAGGTAGAATAAGGGATACTTAACATATCCAGATATCCCTGCATACGTCCGTCTTCGCCCGGCGTGCCATGGATGGTTATGTATGCAAAATCGAAAGCCGTTTTTTCCCCAGTATCAGGATACCTAAAACTGAAATCGTTTTTATCGACAGGATAAATGTTCCCGTCTATGTCTACGGTCCAGCCCTCTTTTACTACTTTTACTTTATAGATAGTGTATTTTTCTTTATCCAGAAAAGAATATATACCAGCCATACTTTTAGCTGATATTACTACTTCTGAGGTGTACCCCCCCCATACTACGGCTATGTTACGTTTCATTTTTTTATATTTATCCTCCCCCTCCCGACCTCCCCCAAAAGGGGAGGAGTAGCCCCTCCTTTTGGAGGGGTTGGGGAGGTGGCTTTTCAAGTTATACTTCCCTGTTTGCGGTATATGTCCGCCACTTATCCAAAAGCTGGCTCATATCCTCCGGAAGAGCTGATTCAAACATCATCTCTTCGCCCGTACGAGGATGCACAAAACCCAATGTCCGCGCATGCAATGCCTGACGCGGGCAGAGAGTAAAACAGTTTTGAACAAATTGCCTGTATTTAGCAAAGTTGGTTCCTTTAAGAATCTGATTGCCGCCATATCTTTCATCGTTGAAAAGCGTATGGCCAATATGTTTCATGTGTACGCGTATCTGGTGTGTACGGCCTGTTTCGAGACGGCACTGAACAAGAGTAACATAGCCCAGGCGCTCTATTACCCGGTAGTGTGTAACAGCAGGCTTGCCATGCTCTCCGTCGAGAAATACGGTCATCAGCATACGGTCTTTAAGGTCGCGGCCTATATTGCCCTCTATGCGCCCTTCGTCTTCGTTTACTGATCCCCAAACCAAAGCTACATACTGGCGTTTCGTTGTTTTATTAAAAAACTGCTCTGAAAGATGGGTCTTGGCAAATGCTGTTTTGGCAACAAGCAGAAGCCCCGATGTATCCTTATCTATACGGTGCACAACTCCCGGACGCGGGTCTTTGGCATCGTATTCGGGCGTATCCTTCAATCTGTAAGCTATGGCATTGACCAGAGTACCCTGATAGTTGCCGAAGCCGGGATGCACTACCATGCCGGGCGCTTTGTTTATCACCATCAGGTCGGCATCTTCGTAGACTACGTCGAGCGGTATATCTTCGGGAATTATTTCCAATTCGCGGGGAGGGCGGTTCATCACCACGGATATTACATCCAATGGTTTTATCTTATAGTTCGACTTTACGGGATTATCATTTACAAGGATGCAATCGGCTTCGGCGGCTTGTTGTATGCGGTTGCGCGACACGCCTACAATATGCATGGCCAAGTATTTGTCCACACGTATCTGTCCTTGTCCCTTATCGGCGACAAACCGATAATGTTCATATAATTCGGAGTTTTGCCCGGTTGCAAAATCATCTTCCGAAAAATCTTCTATTTCGTCAAATGAATCGTCTGTCATTATTCAAAAAAAGATTCTTCTACAGTCTGACTTTCTGTTATACTGTCCTCTTGCTGAACTTCACCGCCAGCTCCGACAGTCAATACTAATGAGGCTCCTTTTGGTATTTTTTGCCCCGGAACGATGTTTTTTCCTCTATAAGAGACCGAGATAACCAACCCTTTGTATGTAGCCGGAACTTCTTCTATCGTGATTCTTGTAAATCCAAGTGAATTTAATTGAGCTTCGGCCTGGCGGCGCGAATAGTCTTTCAGTTCGGGAATAGCTATCATCTGCACGCCTTTGGCTTTGACGATGAGGAAAACGGTACGTCCTTTTTTTACATTAGATTCTCCCACAGGTATTTGTTCTATAACCGAACCGGGAACGCCTTCGGCCTGATAGACAGAATCGCTGATTTCGTATCCCAAGCCGGACGAACGGAGAATATTCATTGCTTCTTCCGCCTGCAATCCCTTTACCGCTGGCACTGCGATAGATTCATTGTGCCGGGTGTAAAAGTTAAGCGCAATCAGTACAACAATGATTAACGCGACCACCACAGCAGCCATCAGCAGGAGGTTTTTCACATAGGCGTTAGCCAAAAACCCGGATAATATATTTTGTTTCTTCATGTACTGTTATACTGAACGAATATTAGTGCAAAAGTAGTTAAAAAACTAATAACCCTATAGAGCCTGTTTAAGAAACTGTTTAAATTTTAGCGAAAAAAAAATTGCTGAGAAGTTTTTTTCAAATCCTATAATAATATTTTTCGATAAAATTAAAATAGTTTCTTAATAAACAGCAACCCTAATAACAAAAAAGGCTGCCCGACTTCTTGGGACAGCCTTTTTTTTATCTGGAAATTGTTATATTTTTACCCAATAGGAGAATCTTCCGCTGAAAACGATCTTCAAACTTACCTCGTTAGTAACCTGTATCGTCGGAGTGAAGGATATTACGGTTTCAAGTTTTTTATTTGATACCATTTGGTCAAATGCTTTTTTGAAAAAAGTATCGTGACCTGTGTATAGATTCAAATTTCCTTTTTCATTACTTACTTCTCCAAAGTTCTCTGCAATACCATTATTAATAGTAATCTTAAGATCTTTCAACGCTGTACCTACAGGTAATCCATATATTTTGACTTCTGTATTTTCACCGGTAGTGTGTAAACTCCCCGAAGATATAGGCGAACCATATCCGGCAACATTTTTGAGCATATCATCCAAAGTAGATAAAGCTTTAGGTGTTGAATAAGGACCATTTGCAGGACCAGATTCCAAAGAAATAGTCTGTATGCAATCACCATTAAAGAATTTTTCTTCTTTTTCGTCATCGCTG
>JAISES010000413.1 GCA_031263965.1 Prevotella sp.
ATATCTACTATCCGGATGAGAAAATCGCAAAGCAAAATACTGCTGTTTTTGCAGGAAGCTGGTATAATCAACATCCAGACCGTTGTAAACAAATGACAAAGCTGTTTGATTTTGTTCTAGATCATGATATTGAATTGATTATTTATGATCGAAAATCAGGTACTGGGCATACAAGCAATCAATATCCTAAAAAATATAGCCAGTATATACGATCTGCGGTGTCATTTGATCAATTAGGCGATATTTTCCGCAAATGCCGTTACGCCATCAATATCAATACAGTAACAGATTCAGAAACCATGTTTGCTCGCAGGGTGTATGAGGCAATGGCCTGTGGATGTATTATTATCAGCAATGAATCAAAAGGGTTGCGCAAAACCTTCGAGAAAAAAATATGGTTTTAAGGTGAGGATTTTGATCATTCTCTAGAAGAACAGGTTAGAAAAGCGAATATTCACGATGTTTTCGCTCACCATACCTGTGCCCATCGATTAAAAGAAGTATTATCGATCATTAATATTAAGACATAGGAAAAAGCAAGAAAAAGAATTGTTGTTCTAAGGAGTGTGTGTGAGACAGATTCTGTTAAAGAAAGGTACTATTTATACAGGTAATACCGCCGCTCCTCAGATAGAACCATGTATGATACTGGTAAAAACTGCTTTTTCCTGCATTTCTGCAGGAACCGAGATGTCGAGTGTCCAGAGTTCGGAGATACCGATCATGAAACGCATTTTGAATAAACCTGAACTTGTGCACCGTGGTCTTAAAATGATTAAGGAACGGGGACTTAGAGAAACAATAGATGCCGTTAAGGGTAAATATGATGTGGGAACCCCTTTAGGCTATTCCGCTTCGGGAGTTGTGATTGAAAGTGGCACACCTTTTTTCCAAAAAGGCGATCCTGTAGCTTGTATGGGTGTTTCTTATGCAAATCATGCCGAGTATCTTGCGGTACCGGTGAATCTTGCCGCTAAGTTACCGGATGCTGTTTCTTTTGAAGAAGGCGCTACTGCGGCGTTAGGCTGTATTGCGATGCAGGGAATCCGCAGAGCGGACGTACGCCTGGGTGAATTTGTTGTAATTATTGGGATGGGTATACTGGGACAGTTGGCTTCCCGGTTTGCGGTTTCTTCCGGCGCAACGGTGATTGTAACAGATATTGACGCCAGGCGTCTAGTAATTGCGGGTAAATACGGAGTTTCGTATGCAATTAGTACGTCAGACGATGTGGTTACCCAGGTAAAAAATATTACCGGCGGACACGGGGCAGACAGTGTTATCATAACCGTGGCGACCTCTTCCCATGAAATAATTTCTCAGGCTTTCCAGATGTGCAGACGGCGCGGCCATGTGGTATTGGTAGGTGTTGCTGGTATGAATCTCCGGCGGGAAGATATGTATCAAAAAGAGCTTGATTTTAGTATTGCAACTTCTTATGGTCCGGGGAGATACGATTCGACCTATGAAGAGGATGGAGTAGATTATCCTTATGGCTATGTCCGTTTTACCGAAAAACGTAACCTTGAAAGTTATTTGCGGTTGCTTTCAGAAAAGCGTATTTCTATAGGTGATATTATTGAAGCGGTATATCCTGCTGAGGAAGCTGACAAGGCATATCAGGCGCTCAAGGCAGAGGAGAATCGTCCTTTAATAGTACTGCTCAAATACAATGAACTTGAAACCAATGAACCAGAGCGGATAATAGTTGTAAAGAAAGATAATTCTGTTCCGAAGGGAGTTATTCGCGTGGCGCTTTGCGGCGCTGGAGGCTTTGCAAAGGGAATGCATCTTCCGAATTTGAAAAAAATGCAGGATAAATATTCTCTTTATGCAGTACAGAGCCGTACCGGTTCCAATGCCCAGACAGTGGCCGTTCAATATGGCGCACAATATTCCACAACAGATTACCGGCAAATTCTTTCCGATCCAAATGTAGATATGGTGATGATATGTACCCGGCACGATAGCCATGCATCTATGGCAATAGAGGCTCTCAAAGCAGACAAGGTGGTCTTTGTAGAGAAACCGATGGCAATCACTATGGAAGAAATATCCGAAGTGATTACCGCAATTAAAGACAGCGGTGTCCCTTTTCTTGTAGGATTTAACCGCCGTTTTTCAAAATATGCACAGATTATCAAAAAGCAAATTATTAACCGGAAGAATCCTCTTGTGGTATCATATCGAATGAACGCAGGGTATATTCCTCCTGAAAACTGGATTCAGGGTTCCGCCGGTGGTGGGCGTATCATTGGAGAGGGCTGCCATATTCTTGATTTATTTAATTTTTTTGCGGAAAGCAGGTCAATAAGCATTTCAGTTACCCAAATTTCACCTAAAACGGATCATGTTCTAAGAACTGATAATGCCGTTATAACGGTGAAATATGAAGACGGATCCGTTTGTACTTTGTTGTATACCGGTTTGGGACATAAAGATTATGGCAAAGAGTGCTGTGAAGTATTTTGTGATGGAATGGTATACGTTATTGATGATTATAAAAAATTATTGATTAATGGTTCTAGTATCCCGGCATTAAAAACAAAAACCCCCGAAAAGGGACAGTTTGAAGAACTGGAAGTCTTTTATGATTCTATCAGGAACGGTGATGGGTATCCTATTCCCTTATGGCAACTGGAACAGGTAACAAGGCTAAGTATTATGGGACAGGAGTAAAATATGAACAGCGGCAAAATATATTGGACTATGTTATCCACGGTGCAAAGGGTCCACAAAAGATTGTTCCCCGAAAAACTGGAAAACCAGTATTATACTAAGATGCAGAAATTCATTGAACAATCAGAATATGCAAGCGAACAGAAAAGACTTGATTATCAAATGAGAAAATTGCAGGAAACATGCCAATATGCATATAAGAATATACCATATTACAAGAAACTGTTTGATGAATCGGGCTTTAATGCGGATAAGTTTAAGTATTTTGATTATTTAGAAAAAATACCATTTCTTACGAAAGAAATGATACAGAAAAACATATCTGATTTGGTTTCGACTGTCCTTCCGAGAAGGGAGTTGTATTATTTTACTACCGGCGGTTCAACTGGTATACCTATGGGGCTTTACCATGGTTGGTCAATGGCAGTGAAAGAAAGGGCTTATATAAATAATATGTGGCAGCGGGTAGGTTATGAACCGGGCAAACGCCTTGCTATACTCCGTGGTCAATTTACCGGCAAACCCATCGGGGGGGGGGGGGGGGGGG
>JAISES010000419.1 GCA_031263965.1 Prevotella sp.
TTGGTGCTTTGGATTCAGATACTTATATTTATATTATTGATAGCCTTAATTGTCTTTGAGGTGCATCGACCGTAATCCCTTTTTTGCATTATCGCAAATGATCGCCCGAAGTCTAACGACATCGTCATTAGAAAAACTCTTTCTGTGCTTGCATCTTGGGCATTCAAGTCCGAATAGACCATTATCCAGATAGTGGGCCCATATCATATCCGTATCATCTTCCGGGCAAATCATACGGAGACTATCTATATGGTTTGAATATTCGCTCCATTTCCACACCCATTTATCCCCGTTTATTGTATCCGATGTATAATCGGCAAAAGGATGCTTCGTTGTTTTTTTCGGTTTTGTAAGTATCCAGATAATTAGAAGTATTATTCCCAAGCAAAGCAGTATTATCCAGATTTTTGCCTCGTAGCTCATGATCTTTGACAGCCAGCTCCATAGCCAACGAAGAGGGGCAACGGGATCATCTGTTAGCCGTTCCGATATAATAGTTATCGCCACTCCCGTAATAATAGTTACGGCAACTCCGATGCTCCAATTTATCAATTTCTTTTTCATTTTATCTGGCTTGATTGTTTATGTTGTTAGTATTCTTTATATTCGTCAATAACTGATTTAGATTCCGAAGTGGATTTTGGCATGAAGCCATCCTTTTCGGTATCCCGAAACTCATATTGAGATTCCATGACCGTTCTTTGATATAATGCGGTTTTTGCAATAGATGATAAACCGGTACATACCGCTCCAAAAAACAGAAAAGGGAATAAAGAAGCCAATAAGCCGACGGCGATTACCGTATCACCATCATCAGACAGCAACATAACAACACCAACAAAAATACATAGTCCTCCAATAATAAACATCATAACACCAATACCTTCTAATGTTTTCACGCCGCTATCCCGGTAGAATAGCTTTAATAGTTTTTTCTCTTTTGTTTCCATATAATTTTGAATTAATGATTTACATATTCAAATCCATTTCAAAAAAGATCCAATACCTGAATCCTCCTGTTATCATTTTCACAATCATCATCCCAGATTAACGTAATTTCCGGCCTGCGATTATGCCCGTGACAAATCGTTATAGGCAAACTAAAATCCCTACCCGGATGCAGTTCCGACCATGGCAATCTTGACCTTCCCATAAGGTCCACCATAGGATCATTGTCTATATCACTGGATTCAAGCCGAATGTTTCTTGCCGTCGCCTTACCGTCATTACGTATACATATCTGTCGCTCCACGCCATTCTTGTAACATTCGGCATATAGAGTAGACTTCTCTTTTAATAATTCTCCCCTTTCGGAATTTCCTTTAATGTTCTTCTTACGCACGCTACGATATATAGATATAGGGTTCTCAATATATTTAGCTTCTAATGCTACCTTTGCGGCATTCTTGATATTGTCTGCCAAATTCGATGTTCCGCCAAGACTATTTTCGTAGGGTATTACCCTATTGTGACTAATATCGAATGGAATTTTCGTACCCTTTAAAGCGATTAGCGCAACTGGCTTTTCTATGGAGTGCCTAAAAGCCAGTTCGTACATTACATTTGGATTTAGCCCCGTTAAATCCGCAACAACCAACTCGTCCTCATCTAAATGCTCTAATATTTCATTATCTATCGCACTGCCGTTTAGCCTGTGAGAACATTTAACTTCAAAATCAGGAAAGGCTGGCGTTAAAACATTGTCGATAATTGCATCCGCATTTTTTCTTTCGTTAGAACCATCCGCACCAATCGGCGTTATAAAAAATAATCGTTTTTTTGTATCCATTTTCAGCTATTATGTATTTGTTTTATTTCCGCTTTTTTTATCTTCTCAATATTTTTAATGATATAATATTATACTCAATACATTACATTTTTAAAGGTTTTTCACCTATCGATTTCACGCCTTGTCCAGATGGATTCACCCTAAAACTACTATTAACGGCATGACCGACAGCACCTTTTTGATTTATTTCATTTGAAATTTTATCATATACAACATTGATATCATTACAAGATTGACGAGCCGCCCGATAAAGATCCTCGAGTAAAACAAAGTATGGGTTTGTGGATGAATCCATAATGACGTTTTGATAATCACGAGATTCCTTTTCTGCAACAAATTTATCTATTTCCTCACCATCCCTATTATTGCATATTTTTAGTACATACTGTGTCGCAATATCATTAGATGATATTTCCCTAATATTTATATGATATTCATTCAAGTATATCATATACTCCGCGCTGATGCCGGATTGTACCCATGTTGCCGCTTTATTTTTCGTCTTGAGCATTAAGTCGGCTACTATTTTTCTTAAACTTTCATTCATAACTAATTACTTGTGTATAATTCGACGTTCTAAATCTATAATAAAACTTGAAATATTCTCTAATTCATCACTAATACTCGCCATTTCAAGATTACCATTTCTAACATCTGTGTAGTTTCTTAATTTATTAATAAATTGCGTGATTTCTATTTCGTAATTTATCATCTTATCCTCATCTGCTTCGGATTCGCATAATTCCTTTTTGTTTTTTGCATCAATGATAATTACCTTTAATTCTTTTAGCTTTAAATATGCCGAATGGTATTTGCGAGATTCAATATACGACTGTATTTCGGTTATGATTTTATTCGCATTGCCCAAATCAGATACCGATAGCAGACTATTGTAATTGGATAGCGCATTCTTGATTTCTTCTTGAATGTTCTTATTTTCCTTCTCTATTCCGTGAATTTGCATCAATGCCAAAAACAGTCCAATTATGGATGCTATCACACCCAGTATTGCGATGCCGTTTAGAAAAGTTCTGTCCGCCCTTTCAATTATACAAAAATAAAAAAACAACCAAACAGCAACAATCGCGACTATCGATTTACTATATTTTGCCGTATTTGTTACCGCCATGACTACGATCAATCTCAATCCATCCCATATTATAACACCTCTCTA
>JAISES010000429.1 GCA_031263965.1 Prevotella sp.
AGACATACGCGAGAAATAAATATCTTTCTTTCCGACGCCTCTCCATAACATAGAAAAATCAATGCCTTTATAATTAATCCCGGCAGTAATTCCATATTGCCAGCGTGGCTGCGTATTACCTATCCTTTTAAGGTCTCCAAGATCATCAATCGTGTTCTTCCCGTTATCTACTTTTCCGTCGCCATTTATATCTTCATACCGTAAATCACCGGTTCTCCAGTTAGTTCCCAAATGTGAGAGATCCGTTTTTGCGAGATAATCGTCTAATTCCTGTTGTGTTCTAAACAGGTCATGGACGGTATATCCCCATATTTCACCCACTTCCTGACCTTTATACCAGGTTGAAAGAGTTCCTGTTGGATTGAAATATTTTGTTATAACTGATTTGTAATCGTACAAATTAAAGTTCACAAAATAGGATATGCCATTTTCAAATGCCTGTTTCCAGTTTAACGACAATTCCCATCCCCGGGTTCTCAAAGTGGAGTTATTGGCTCTCGGCACATCTGCGCCTAATACTCCCGGCTTAGCTTCCGACCTGCCGATCATATCAGTAGTAACACGCTGGAATACATCAAATGTAGCTTGTAATTTATTGCCGAAAAAACTCAGGTCTAATCCGAGGTTTGTCGCTGTGGCTGTTTCCCAGGTAAGATTTCTGTTTACAATACCGGGAGCCGTTGTATAACCTATCGGCCTGTTGTCTCCGTAATTGAAAATCCAATTCAACTTACCTGTTTGTAAAGGTACTAATTCTATGTCTGTATACGGATCAACCTTTTGGTTTCCTAATTGCCCCCAAGAGCCCCTTATCTTAAAGTTGTTTACATACGCTGAAAGATTTTCCCAGAAAGCTTCTTTGTGAACATTCCAGCCTAAAGAGAAAGAAGGGAAAAATCCCCAACGATTATCTTTACGGAAAACATAAGAGCCGTCATACCTTATATTTGACTCCAACAAATATTTTTCCTTATAGTTATAATTCAATCTCGCAAAATATCCTACAGTGGCAGAATGCAAGAGTGTTTCAGACAGGATGGAACTACCGGTTGCCGTTTGCAAGGAAGGAACATCTTCTACGATAATATCTGTTTTATAACCATACATCATATTGTATTTATCTTTTTCTAATTGCAAACCGGCCATGATACCAAAATCATGGATATCGTTCAAGACATAATTATAAGATGTATATATATTGGAAGTCCAGTAATTCTTCAGAGACTGTTCTCTTCTTATGTTATTGGGTATACTTACGCCATTGGGTGTTACGGTATTGTCAACGTTATGAATATTGATTAGCTTCTTTACATTCCTGAGATCACTGGTATATGTATTATAAGCAAAGTCTGCATTGATTGTCCAGCCTTTTAATGGCCGAAGTACCATTTTAAAGTTATTCCAGTAATCATAATCATCTGTCCGGTCTGTACCCGCTGTGATGGAGGGAATGTGTGATTCAAAAGTATAGTTTCCCCAACCGTCATAGAGGGGAGTAATAGGATATGCTCTGGATATATGGCGATACATGAAAGAGTAGTCTCCTTCCTTCGTCATATTAGGCCTCTCCCTATATTTCTTTGCAAAACGTGTTTCATAACTGAAATCCCACCAATCGGTAATAGCAATATCAATTTTACCCATCGTATTCATTCTGCTGAACTTGTCCTTGCCGAAATTGAGTACACTCTTCTGGTCTATGTATCCAGCCGAAAAATAATACGATATCCTGTCTCCGCCACCTTGTATGGAAATGTCGTGTTTTTGATTCACGCTATGTCCGAAATAAACATCCCACCAATCCGTATCGGCATAGTTCAGGTTCGCACTATTCCAGATGTTACCATCGGGATATGAACCGAAGATAGTGGCTCCTTCCGGCCAGTCCTTCATGGAGTTCTTGAGGTACTCCCAATCTTGCTTCTGATAGGCGATAATCCTGTCTATTGTTTCATCACTGATCGGATGGCCTCCCCGATTGTCTCCCGCTTCATTCTGTATACGAGTCCATGTGTATGAATCCAAACTTTCAGGTAGTTTTTGAGGGGTATTGATAATCAGATTTCCGGAATAGTTAACCCTTATTTTTTCGTTCTTTTTCCCCTTTTTGGTTGATACGATTATCACCCCATAAGGAGCGCGTGCGCCATATATGGCAGAAGCTGCTGCATCTTTCAATACGGAAATGGATTCTATATCTTCCGGATTCAGGTTGTTTATATCACCGGGAAAACCATCAATCAATACATATGGCTCACCTCCGTTTAACGATCCCATACCACGGACCGTCATATTCATTTTGGCTCCCGGTTGGAAGCCATCCTGATTCCCTACATCAAAATGGAATCCGGGTGCAACCCCTTGAAGAAGTTGGGAAACCGTAGCAGCCTGCCTTTCCGTAAGTTTCTTATTGTCTATCACGTCAACGGCGCCGGAAAGGTTTACTTTTTTCTGGGTTCCATAACCCACCACCACAACCTCGTCAATCGCCTGAACATCCTCTCTCAGGATAATATCAATCACATTTTTCCCTCTTACCATGATTTCCTGAGAGATATAACCGATATAAGAAAATATCAGGATATCACTATCAGAAACATTGTCTAAGGTATAATTCCCATATAAATCCGTAACATTTCCTGATGTTGTTCCTTTAATAACAATAGATACGCCTATAAGAGGTTCATTCGTTGAGTCTGTAACTTTCCCTTTTATTGCTCTCTTTACCGATTGTGTAGTTACAGGAACAGATATTTCCTCTTTATTTTTTACAATAACAATTTGATTCCCATTTACATAATAAGTAAGATTCAATGGACTAAGCGTTTTCTTCAGAACTTCTTCGATCGCTTCATTTTCAACGTTAACACTTACATTGTCGTTTACATTAACGTCTACTTTATAGAGAAATACATAATTCGTATTTTTTTCTATTTCAGTAAAAAAGGTTTCGAGCTTCACATCATTCAAACGCATTGATATTGCAGAAGAAAGTGATTGCATATCTACTGCATATACATGATAGCAAGTGCCGATCAGAAATACTGATGCAAAAAATAATTTGGTGATAAAACCTTTTTTAGTCTTTTCAGATTCACTTTTAGATTTATTCTTCATAGATTTGTAAAATTTTAATGAACAATGAGTACGTTTGTTTTTTAAAATCAAATGTGGACCGTATAATATGCCTGTATTATACGGTTTCATTTTATGATTACAATGATACTGATGTAAGGGAGGATCTCTCATAATGCTATAATTTAATTGTTGCTAATTATTTTTTACCATTCAGGCTTCTGACTAAATGGATAGGTTCCCAGACTGAATATTTCAAATAAATTAGATTTACAGAATTTCAATCATTTTTTATATGTATGATATTTTCTTCTTTTTCATATGTAAAATCCGTTGCTAATGATAAGTTATGTAAAATGTTTTCGATAGATTCCGACAAGTTCAGTTTGCCGTTGTATCTTTCGGTTGTAATCTTTTGATCATAGTCGAATTCTACCCGGTAATACCTTGCAAGTCTGTTGAATATCACATCTAATGATTCTCCGTTTAATTTCATGATTCCATCTTTCCAACAGATATGGGGATAGACGTCAACCTGTTTGATTTCAGCAATATCGTTTTCATAAAACAATCCCTGGTCAGGAGACAATTTGTTCTTTGTTTTCCGGATTGAAACCTCAACACAACCTTCCACAAGGACAACAGAGGCCATTGGGTCTGTATCATAGGAATTAACATTAAACTTCGTACCTAAAACAGAGATGTCAAATTTTCTGGAATGGACAATAAACGGACGAGATTTGTCTTTAGCCACTTCGATATAAATTTCTCCATCTACAAATATTTCACGTTTGCCCTTATTAAATCGTTGAGGGTAAACTATTGTTGTGCCGGAATTTACCCACACTACTGTTCCGTCGCTGAAATTAATCGTCGATCGTTTTCCGTAGGGTACAATCAGTTGCAAATACTCTGCCTGGGCAATGAAAAAATCGCTTATCTCCTTTTCATCTACAATTACGGCGCCCGCTTCCGTCTGTTTGATCGTGGCGCTGTCTTTAATGTTCATTTGTGAAGTACCGGCAATAATTTGTACATCTTCTGTTTTTACATTTGCCGAGTCTAAAAGAGAATATACCAGCTCAGTATCTTTGGCATCTTTATCATTACTTATACCGAATGCAATGATCAGGCCAATAGCAACCGATGCGGCTACCGTCGAAAGGGCTTTCATTACATATTGTTTTTTTCTTCCGGCGGGCAACCTGTCCATTAATCGTTGATAGTCTTCTTCAATTTGCCTGGAAGGAACTTCTGTTTCTTCCATCTTCATATTACTGATAAGCAATATGGCATCCTGAATACATTGCTTACTCCCTGGATATTTATGTATAAAAGCTTGTATTTCTTCAGGATTGTTCTGTTTAGCCAATCTTACAAAATCATTATTGAGAAGAAGTTTCTCAAGTTCAAGCCTGTTGTTTTCCTTATATATATCCATTATACTATCCCTTTCTTATACTACAAATCAACGGAAATTTTGTAATCAGACTTTTCAGATTTTTTTACAAGAAATATATAACAGACTAATAGTTAAGGCAAAAGAACGACGGGGGAATATTTATTGTTTTTCCTTATACTATCAATCGCCCGGTGGATCAGGTTTCGGGCGGCCTGCCCGGAAAGATTCATTATTCTGGAGATTTCTTCATATTCCATTTGATGCAGAAAGCGGAGATATATTATTTCTCTCTGGCGAGGGGTCAGATCATCCAATATTTCTTTTACTTTTTGTCGGGTATACTCTTTCTCTTCTTCCTCTTCGATAGATGTGTTCTCGATACTGAACTGTAAGTCAAAAGTATTTATATTGCTGATATCAACATGTTTCCGTGAATACATTTCATGATTTATACACGCATTCCTGAATGACATGAACAAGTAAGCCCTGAGCGTTTCCGGTTCTTTTATTATTTCCGGTTTTGTATATAGTTTCAGAAATAGTTCCTGTATAATATCTCTTACATATTCTTCTGAAACTCTTAATCGTAAACCATATGCGAATAATTTCGGGTAAAAGACTTTATAAAATGCAGAAAAAGCATCTTTATCCCCCTTGATAAATGAATTCCATAATACTATTTCATCTCTTTCGTTATTTTCCGAAGCTATAAACATTGAATTTATTTTTCATTTAATAGCAATGATTTTTCAAAGTTCTTAGGGCAACCACGTTGATAAAACAGATTGCCCTCCAAAAGTAATAAAATAATCCCAGATTACATGCACGGGGTTGTAACATCGGGAAGCATCGATTCTGCAACTCTTATTGTGGTCCATCTGCAAAATCTTGTGTTTTATCGCCTCATTCAGGCAGTATACGTAAACCGCCTGCCGATAAAACCAGATTACATGCACGGGCTGTAACACAGGGAACTTTCATTAAAGCGTTCCTCCGTTTTTGCGGCAAATGTCCACCATGGCTTCTATGGTGCGCCAGGCAGGTTGCGTATGTTCGTATCCGTAATGCTTTTGTAAAAAGGCAAGTCCTTGATATTTGTACAGGTAATTGAACGCATCACGCAAATCCAATCCAAATTGCTGCGCAAATTTACGAACAATGAAAACAGCGTCTTCCATTATGTCCTCAACAGGATATTCCATCGTTTCATACATAATTCTTCTATACTTTAAATTTGTATTCTTTCCAGCATGTCAAAGATCTTTTTTCCGTTCAGTCGCCCGTCCGGATAAGTGGAGAATAACGGATTCGAACCGTTG
>JAISES010000052.1 GCA_031263965.1 Prevotella sp.
TGACAGTCATCAGTCATCAGTTATCAGTCATCAAATCATTTTTGTTCACTGTTAACTGCTCACTGTTCACTGAATATTGGGAAGGACGTTCAAAGACGGAGTAAGTCAGAAGACCTGCCGGAACAATAGTTTATTAAGGCTCGAGGTTTAGGCTTAAAACATCTTTCTTGGACTACGGTTGTCCTTTTTAGAAATCCTTTACTAAAAGCATCATGTATCAACTTTCTTAAAAGATTGATTTATTGGATGTGTCATTCTGTACGTTTTATTTCATTGGGCCCCGGCGACCCTGATCTTATAACCATCAAGGCCTTGAGAGTCTTGCAGCAAGCCGACATTATATTTTATCCGTCTACTATAAGTAAATCGGGACGGGCAGTTTCACGTGCGCTGGATATTCTCAATCAACTGGAGATATCTGCCGGTAAACTTTACCCGTTTGCTGTACCTATGAATAAAAACAGGTCGTTAGCAATAGAATCATATAATAACATATCTGCTAATATAGAGGAGAAATACAAAAACGGGCAGGAAACGGCTGTTGTGGCCGAAGGAGATGCCGGATTTTATTCTTCGATCCATTATATATACGACTATCTGGCTGAACGAAAAATTCCGGTCGAACATATAGCCGGCATACCTGCATTCATTGCCTGCGGGGCGCTTGCCGGTATTCATACAGTGAAACAGGAAGAAGAATTAATTGTCATTCCCGGAACTGCAACCGGAGAGGCATTGTCTGAATACCTGCAATCGGGGAAAACTATTATCGTTATGAAAGTTTCCCAATGCCAGGATACCATCAAACTGATAATAAGACAGCAGCCCCGGCATACATATCATTACTTCGAAAATGCAGGTGTGGCCGGAACTGAATATTATACCTCAAATCAAAACGATATACTCAACAGATCTATCCCTTATTTCTCACTAATGATTATAAAACCATGATGTATAGAATTTTATGTATACTCGTTGCAATAATTGCATTCAGTTCCTGCAACAACAAGAAAGGACAAAGCACAGATACAGGGAGCATTACCTCTGGTGATTCTGCCCTGATTCAAATTAAATACGCCAAAGGCCTGGCTATAAGCTATCATGGCAATTACAGGCTTGTAGATATTAGCGATCCCGAAGGCAAAAATGAAACAGTATACCATTATGCTCTTATTGCTAAAGGGCAACAGGCAGAGGATATTCCAAAGGAATATACAATCATAGAAACTCCGGTAGAAAAGGTTATCTGCATGACAACCCTGCAACTTTCCAACTTCATAAAACTGGATGCGCTTGATAAGGTTACCGGTATGCCTAGCACACATTATCTGTTTAACGAACAGATGAAAAAGCGTATCGAAGAAGGTAAAACAGCAAGAATAGGGATAGAGGGTAATTTCGACAACGAATTGGTGCTGGCTCTTGCGCCTGATCTTATACTGGTATCACCATTCAAACGCGGAGGATACGAATCGATCAGGGATTTGGATGTACCTTTAGTCAGTTTTCTGGGGTATAAAGAGACTACGCCGCTGGGACAAGCCGAGTGGATCAAGTTCACGGCCATGCTTTTAGGCATGGAGGATAAAGCGAATACGCTGTTTGACGCTATAGAAAAGCGATACAATGAACTGGTCGCTCTGACGGCTTCCGTTTCTGTAAAACCTGTAGTATTGAGTGGAGAAATGCGCTCGGGGAATTGGTATGTTGTAGGAGGTAAGAGTTATCTGGCACAACAATTTCGTGATGCAGGAGCCGAATATTTCCTGAAAGACAATGATGAGACCGGAGGTATTAACATGGATTTTGAGTCTGTATATTCCCGGGGGGGTAATGCCGGTTACTGGCGCTTACTGGTTAGCCATACGGGAGATTATTCATACGATGCCCTGCAACAAAGCGATGCAAGGTATGCCGATTTCAAGGCATTCAAAGAAAAGAAGGTCGTTTACTGTAACCTCAGGCAGAAGCCGTTTTATGAAAATACCCCTGTCGAGCCGGAAGTTGTCCTGGCAGACCTGATAAAGGCGTTCTATCCCGGCTTATTACCTGATTACCAACCTGTATATTACGAGATGTTGAAATAGGGCCATAAAATGAAAAGACGTAAAGATACCATATTGCTGGCTGGCATATTTTTGACCATCATATTGTTCTTTTTCCTGAACCTCTTGTTGGGCACAATATCCATTCCTGCCCGCTCTATCTGGAATATTGTAACCGATGCGGGAAATGAACCGGAAATATGGGAAAATATCATCTGGAAGACACGTTTCCCGCAAACCCTCACGGCGCTTGTCGCCGGAGCAGGATTAGCCATCAGTGGCTTGCAGATGCAGACGGTCTTTCGTAATCCCCTGGCCGGACCATCCGAATTAGGTATTAGCTCGGGAGCGAGTTTAGGTGTTGCGTTGATGATACTATTATCGGGAAGTATCGGCGGTGTCGCCCTGAGCAGGATAGGATTCTTCGGAGAGATCGCTGTGTCGGTTGCGGCCATTATAGGCGCAATGGCGGTTATGGCTATTATTATTGCCATCTCGCAGCGGGTCAGGGGGAATGTCATCCTGCTCATTATCGGTGTTATGATCGGTTATATAGCAACTGCAATAATCGGTGTGTTGAAGTTTTTCAGTAACGATGAAGATGTCAGGGCGTATGTGATCTGGGGATTGGGTAGCTTTTCCAAGGTTTCGGGCAACCAGGTCTATACATTTGTCGGTATCATGCTGGTGCTTATACCTTTGTCGTTCCTGCTTATCAAGACCCTGAACCTGATGCTGCTGGGCGAAAGTTATGCCCGCAATCTGGGACTGAATATAAAACGGGCAAGGCTGCATACCATTATCTGCTCTTGCTTATTAACTGCCATTATTACAGCATATTGCGGCCCTATTGTTTTTCTGGGACTGGCCGTGCCTCATCTTTGCCGGACTATATTCCGCACATCGGACCATCGCATACTCATGCCTGCCGTCATGCTCTCGGGCGCATCACTGGCATTATTGTGCAATCTGATCGCCCGCATGCCCGGTTTTGAAGGCGCCTTGCCTATCAATTCGGTAACCGCGCTGATTGGCGCTCCTATTGTTATCTCGGTTCTTTTCAGCAAACGTAAAAATGAGATTGCGGCATGAAAGAACAGTCTATACATATCGATAACTTAGCGATAGGCTATAAAGCAAAACACAATACAAAACTTGTGGCGGAGCATATCACAGCCGGTATATTCAGCGGGGAACTTACTTGTCTTCTCGGGGCAAACGGCGTCGGCAAGTCTACCCTTTTGCGTACGTTGTCGGCATTCCAGCCCAAACTGTCGGGACAAATATACATCAGAGGCAAAGAGATAGACGGGTATACTGAAAAAGAACTCTCCAGGCTGATTGCCGTAGTACTGACCGAAAAGTGTGAAATAAAGAATATGGCTGCCCGCGAGTTGGTCGGATTGGGACGTAGTCCCTATACCGGATTTTGGGGCAACCTGAGTAAAGAGGATAATGGAATAGTCGATAATGCCATATCGCTTGTAAAGATAGAAAACCTCTCGGAACGCTCTATCGACACGCTAAGCGATGGAGAACGCCAAAAGGTAATGATAGCTAAAGCGCTGGCGCAGGAAA
>JAISES010000055.1 GCA_031263965.1 Prevotella sp.
TATTATTTAAATGTTCTATATAATTTTCGGTTATTTATTCCAGATCTCTCTTGTAGGTATATCTTCTCCTCTTAAATGCAAATCCGTCGCGCCCATAATTTCCGTAGATGTTTCGCCAAGCCATCCGCATTGTTGATTCAAGCCGTTATATACTTTGACAAAGTCAATTCCGGGAAGATGGACTCTTTTTCCATTTTTATCCATAGCCCAATCAATATCCATAGCCGACTCATTGTCATTGTTAGGTGCATTATCCGCATATCCGTATGCAAATGCATACTGTACATAATAAGTCCCTGTACCGCTTTCATCAACGGCATTATCGGGTAATCGTGTCCCTTTGAAGGTCAATGTTTTCTCATTATTCTGCCATCTTGGCCAGTAATCTATCGAATGGTTATAGGCGTTATTCTGCCACATATAGTCAGTCTTTTCCTGATTATCTATCCATTTTATATATTCGACATCTGTAAACAATACAGTTCCGGTTCCTCCTCCGGGAACAGGTGTTTTATTGGGATCAGGCCAGTGGTATATTAATTCATAGTTTAAGACCGTTTTTGCCATATCATGGGCTGCACCTTTTATTTCATACCATTCATCATCATCCGGCACTCCGTTTTTGTTTACGTCATACGCCACCATTATCACTCCGGCTTCGCTACTGCCGCCCCGTAGCGGTGCATCGGGATTAGGATTGGCATCTGCCCAGAAAGCATTTCCCAGAACCCTGAAATCACGTTTTCCTTTAACATTAACAATTGTGTGGTCAAAGCCGAATACAACATAGCCTCCAAAGCCGCCTAATGAAATCAAATCTCCTTTCTCTTTGGCGAGGTATGTATTTGTCCGGCGAAGCACATTTTCATAGCTGTCGCCTACCACAGCAGGAGGCAGGTCATTTATAAACTGCCCCGGGGCCGGTTTGAAATCATATACTTTGTTTATATAAGTTTTATAAGCTTTTGATTCATCACTTACATATACCTTAAACTTTTTAGTATCTGTAGAATTAAGCGTAACGCTTAATTCATATTCCCCTGGATCAACAGCAGCAAACATCACTTCTTTTGCCGTTGTATTTGTAAGCGAATACTTACCGGATACCGATTTAGTTACAGCCCATTCGAAACTTGCATTCCCGTTTGTTACCCCTGCATCGACTGTCAGTATTTTACAACTTTCAATTCTAAAATCGGCACCTTCTCCCGGATCGGGGTCATCATCACTACTTGAACATGCAATAAATCCTATCGTCAGTAACAGGACTAATACATACCTGAAATAGAATCTGGTTTTTTTCATTTTTATTCAATTAAGTTTATTCATTATTTGTATATAAAAGCAAAATGTCCGGGTATATTCCCCGCAAGAGTCCTCCACTTCATTTTACCATCCGGACTAAAGCAATAGAGATAGCCTGTAACTACATAATTTTGCGCATCACAAATATAGATCTCCTTTGTTTCCGGATTGACTTGCAATCCGTATGGGATCATAATTTGCTTATCTGTGCCATCCGTTATAATTTTGTCAGATATTACCTTCTTGGTCTTTGTATCTAATATACCGTAAGTTATTGTATTACTATTTGTCAGATAACTCCATTCCACACTGTAGTAGTAGAGCGAGTCACCTACCATACACATTTCCATTACCGGAATATCGAGCTGCATCGTTTTTTTGTTGGTCTTGCTATCAATGACAAAAAGATTTGAAGGTGTATAGTAATAGTCGCCGCGGGAACTTACATAAATATCCCCACGCTTGTCAATAGCCATCCGCAACAGATTGACCTCAACATCTATTTTTTTTATTTCAGTAAATGTTTCCAGATCAACCACCGAAACAGTCCGGTCATAATCGGGCACACGATATCCCCCTGAATTAGCCACATACAATTTTCCGTCATGGATGACCATCTCTTCCGGCTGGTATCCGACTGTTACCTTCCTTGTTATCTGCAATGTTGCAGTATCGATTTCAGCAACAAACCCTATCTCGGCATTCGGATCTATGGCCACAGGTCCGGAATAGGAGCTTACATACGCTTTACCTTCGTGGAAAGCCATATAGCGGCAATTGGGGACATTGATGACTTTAATACGTTTTGCCGTCCATTTATCCATTACTTCTATCTTGTTGGAGCAATTGATGACTGCATATACTTTATTACCGTATATTTTTATATCATTTCCTACATCGCCCAGTTCTTTGACCACAGTAGGATTCTGTTCTGAGTATATATCGGTAGTATAATTCCCCGTCCGGTAGTTAAACAGGTCTATACTAGCCCTGTTCATCCCCATATTGCCTTCATTGAGCAAATAAAAGCCCTCTATATTCCCTTCATTTCTGGGTATTGCCACATTTATTGTAGATGAAGGGAAAATTATCTCATCTTCCCTACACGAAATCATAGTCAAAACTATGATTGCAGCAATTATTACTTTTTTCATATATCAACACTTATTATAAACCGGAATGTACGTCTCGGCATCGGATAATTATACACGACTTCATAGAACTGGTCGAGCAGGTCATTCACTTCAATTGTGCCTCTCAGTTTCGTTTTATTTATTGTGATTTCCTTTTGTAACGACAGGTCGTGTGTATACCACGGTTGGATTTCATTAACCTTAATATTATTCACATTTCCATTATAGCGTTTGCCTACATATATAAAACTATAATTGAGGCTCCATGTATTATATGTTATATTCTGTATCACAGATCCGGAATGCCAGGGGGTATAAGGGATCTGGTCGCCGTATGAGGTTAGCTTATGCAGGCCTCCGAAATATTCGGTAAAATCTCTTGCCGACGAGTAGGTATAGTTGAGATTAGTATGAAATTTCAAATTCCCCACTTCCATTTCCAAACCGGCAATAGCATCGACACCCTTTCCGGTAACTTTACCCAGATTCATCATCATCCATCGGAATAATGTACCGGTAGGTGCAGCGATTATTTTATCCGTAGTCTTTGTATAATATGCATCTACCTGTAGGGATAAATGCCTGAAAATTAACTTGTCTAAATAAGTTCCATAAGTAAAACCGATATCATATTGGTTCATATATTCCGGTTTCAAAACAGAAGAGCCAATCTGCGTATAATATAAATCATTGAACGTAGGCATCCTGAAATTGCGTTTGGCAAATGTCCTTATATTAAAATCGTATTCGTCAAACGGCTTGTATCCTATAAAAACGGCAGGGGCAAGGCTTCGCTTATCCGGTGCAACCGCCCCGTTTCTGGCATCATCGAATACGCCGATAGCAGATAAACTCCCCATAGCCTTGAATTTTCCTAAATTAACGGTTGTTGAAATAGCTGCATATAAGGAGTTTCGGGTAGGATAAGCAAACAGAGTACGGACACCTTTAAGTGTCGCGTTCAGTTTATTCCATTGATAGTCTACAGATAACCCCATATCCCATATTTTACTTATTTTATAGCTATTGGCTATGGATAAATAAATTTCCTGCTGATAATACGTATTATCGGACTGAGCGTCTTCAGTATGAGTTTCTCCCATGAAATAAGTAGTATCTCTGGCAAAATAATGCATACGGTCAAAAGCATATTTCGCACGTGCATGTACCTTATACCTGTCTGTTATTTCTTTTGTAAAATTACTTTGGACAAAGAAGTTTTTGTCGTATTGGCGAAATGCATTCTCAAACTTATTACTCACCAGGGCTGCCGGAGAGCCTCTTTCCGAACCGTAATAATATAGCTTTGCATCCCAATGGCCTTTATCAATCCTTCCATAAAGACCTGTTTCTATTCGTATGGCTTCTATATCATTGTTTTTTCGGACACCGGTAGTATCGTAGGCAACAGTACCATCAAGATTATTCCTTTTATATTGAAATTTGTATCTTCCGGGCGTCCTTATATATCCGGAACTCAGACTGGCTGATAACTTATCGTTTATTTTCCGTTCGATCCTGAAAGACGGATCATGGTAATTCATCGTCATCGTTTTGTAACGCATTGTCAGGTTCGATTTCTTTTCGCCTGCGAACTTGGGTTTTTTCGTCCGCAAATAGATGACACTGGCGCTTGTGTATTCCTTAGCAGCCTGCAATACTTCACTTTTCTGTCCTATATATAAGGAAATCGCCTCCATATCATCCAGGGAGTATTTCCCCAAGTCGGTTATTCCATTCTGGGCATTTCCCAATTCTATTCCATCATAAAAAACCGATGTATGATGGGTTCCCATATTCCTTACATTTACCGTCTTAAGACCTCCGACGCCCCCATAGTCTTTAATCTGCACACCGGCAAAGTAGCGTAGAGCATCGGCTACATTATGGCTGCTGAGTTGCCCCAATTTAATTCCCGACAATGTTTGTGCAGGAATAAGTTCCTGATAAGGGTTTGCCGTTACGGTAACTTCTCTCAGATGCTGCAAGCTATCCAGTCTGTTTTGGGCAAAACCAAACTGAGGCAGGATTGACAACACTAAGAACCAACTAATTCTCTTAGCTTTTATTAAATACATTTTTACACTAAATGAATATTATCAAATAGCTAACAGAAAAATAAATTGATCGAAGACTGAATAAATAAGAAATCCGTAAGTCCGGTAAAATATAATAAATGATTCCTTTCCAGTGTTCTGCAGCTCTATTTCCCGAAAGCTTTAAACTATATCACTCTGGCAGGTCTTCTGACTTACTCCGTCTTTGAACGTCCTTCCCAATATTCAGTGAACAGTGAGCAGTTAACAGTGAACAAAAATGATTTGATGACTGATAACTGATGACTGATGACTGTCA
>JAISES010000218.1 GCA_031263965.1 Prevotella sp.
CCCTTCGACCGAAATATATCCAACTCCTTCAATCAGGCTTTCAGTTCCATAACATGTAAGATGCCAGGCTATATATTGGAGCATGTCTGTTTCATCTGCCTTACTGTCTATTACTTCTCTGAAGCTTTCGAATGCCTCTTTGAATTTCTTTGAATTTCTATCGTACGTCAAATGAATTTCAGTACTTACTTCAAATACTACTTGTTTCAAATCTTTCTTTGCCATAAGTTTATTTTTTAAAGTTTATTTTTAACTGATCAAATTCGTCGGAAATATACTTGCGTATGCTTTTCTTCGATACCCACCAGTCGAATATCACATCGGCACTTCTGTGTTTGCCAAAAGCACTACCATATTCCGGTACTTCCTTTATTAACCTTTCAATAGCCTTTTTGTAAGCCCTCTCAACCTTTGGAAACATCTTCCTGTCCCGGTGTGCGGAAGACTTTGAAGCCATAGGGCACATAATACATCCTATCCTTTTATAGCCCATATCGTACAGTTCGCAGTGTGGTAATCCGCGCAGGGAGAGAAACGCCCATACATCCTTTTCCGTCCATTGTAGTATAGGATTCAGGACAATTTTGTCTTTTCCGGAGACACAGGATACCTCGGTTTCCCGATGCTCCGAAAATTGATCAAAATTGCCGGAAAATTTGCGCCCCCATATTTCGACTTCATTTCTGTTTCGCCTCCGTATGCTCTCCTCCCTGCGTACACCGACGATCGTAACGGTACCTGCTCCCGATTGTTCCTTTAACACGGCGCAACACCATCGGTTGATTCTGGTCGGGAGGAGCTTCTTCTTTACAATCAGCTTATATATTGACTCCTTTGGGCGATGCAGCTCAACATCCGGATAGTTTTTCCGAACGAAGCGAATCACTTGTGGAGGATCGACGGATGTCAGGTTCATGTGTGCTTTGAACTTAACGTCGGCCATAACCGCAAGTTCATGGATCACTTGCGAATCTTTCCCACCGGAAAAAGCCAGGGAAAAACCATCCTCGCAATAGTCTAATGCAAGCTTTTCCGCTTTTTTTATCAACGAAATTGAATAGTCTATTTTTCCGTGTAAATTCATGTTTTATATTAGTTTGTTTTTCTATTAATGTAAACAATTTTCATTTATGGCTTTACCCATTAAGAGATGATATTCAACTTCCCCAATCGCAGTACACATTGCCATGGCCATGTTCACTTCGACTGCATTTCCGATATATTTTTTCTGTTCGGTTTGTGTCCCGATCAGTTTATATCCTTTCGGGAAGCCCATGATTGATTTTAATTCCCGGATAAGCAGCATGCGCATCAGGATGTCGGCAATCCCGTACATGGCCATGAATTCTTTGATTTTCTTTGTCATCGGGGAATCCGATTCATAGATTAGGATAACGGCTGATCCTTCGACGGTGGAGACCAGGTGCGGAGGTTTTTTATCCATCCGGGCAATGAGCGTGAAGCATGGGTTATTTATATCGGAGCCTGCGGACTGGTATTGCGGATTCATCAGGTAGTGGTGACGACGGCCGGCGCATATCGTCGGCGCCGGACTTTCAACCGAATGTCCTACATTATTGAAATTGCTGTTCATTATCCATTTCGCTTCCACCAGATTGAATTTCGGGTTTTGCGTAATGGCGCCGATCGGATTTTCTATACTTGCCGGTTTGGATTGCCCGTACTGCTGGTCGATCATCCGGCAATAGACGATATTCTGATTCGGATTGGTTTTAATTGCAGGGGAAGGATTGTTCAAGTCGGATGTCTGTCCGCCTCCGGAATAATTATTCACAATGAACCGGGGCCAAACGAGTTGGCAGGTATCTTTTGTCCGGATCACCGGGGATGGCTGTTCAATACTTGTCACATTGGCTCCATTGCCATAATATGCTGCAAGGAAAGAACAGCTTATCAACGAGTGATTGTCTTTGCATTTAATGGCATGCGCCGGGCCTTCCACACTGATATTCTTGCTTTCCGGATGCCCGGAATAATATTTTGACAGGAACCGGCATTGAACCAGTTCCTGATTGCCTCCCGTAGCTGTAACCGTTCTTGCCGGCTGTTCGATACTTATAACCTTTGAATCTGGATTCCCGCTATTACGCTGTTGAATGAACCTTACATTCGCTATTCCCAGCCGATTTTGACAAGTTACGGTCGGGCACGGATCATCTGTAGATGGGGCGATATAGTTGCCATTTTGTTGCATGGAATTCCATTTGATAAGGAAATTATCTTTGCCACCGGCTACGAATTTAATCAACCCGGCATAAATCCGTTTGAGCGTATTTTCCGACAAATCCTTTTTTCTTCCGAAAAGAGATTCTCCCATTTCGGTAAAGTCCAGAACTTCTTTAACGGCTTTCCATTTGGGTAGATTCTTTCCGTCTTTGGAGTGCGTAGGCTTTGGGAATACAATGTATTTCTTTTCTTTGGCGAATATGCCGAAATATCGTTCCCGGCTTGTGTATGCTCCATAATTGGCAGCATTAAGCACTCTGTAATCATAATGATATCCGTAGCTTTTGATTTCGTTTATCCACCGGTTGTAATAGGTTTTTTTGAATTTTTGATCCGGTATCCATGTCGGACGGATACAGACCACCTGCTTTTGCCCTCTCTTTTTCTTTTCTCTTTTGATATCGAGGGGACAATACAATTCTTCTTTTGTCTTTTTATCCCGGACAACTTTTATAATGAGCGGCCCCCAATCCAAGAACTCTTTCACGTTTTCAACCTGAATAATATCCGGGTTAATCGCTTTGATATACCGGTACATTTCTTCCGGCAGGGAACGACTATCGGCATCCCTGGATGTTCCGCCCTTAGCATTGCTGTGGGAGGTACATTCCGCCGATATCCACAATACAATTTTAACGTTTCTGTAAATTTGCCGCATCAAAGCTATATGGGCAACCAGTTCCGTCAAATCGAGCGCCCGGACATCTTCGGTATAATGTTTTGCCTCCGGAAGGTTGGCGGCATGGCTGGCAATGGCATTTTTGTCGTGATTGACGCAGGCTATTACTTTGGCTATTTTCATGTTTTCAAGCCGCGCCTTTTCCACGCCGGTAGACGTTCCGCCGGCCCCGCAGAAGAGATCAACATAGAGAAACATAATGCCGTCGGTATATACTTCCTGTATTTTTGCCGTTACATTCATGGCTGATCGCTGTCCCTGTATTTGTTTAACATCCTGATTTTATTTTTCTTCCATTGCTCAATATCCGTCCCTTCAGGAACAAGGAATACTGTTTTTCTATCCAGCCTTACCGGTATTAGCTTCTGGCTGTTATCCCTTTTTTTACAAAGTTCGAGGAGCCGTTTGCTTCGTGAAGATTCATCGGAAATTATATTCTCGACCATCTTTCCTTCCGGATTTTCCGGTTTACCCTTCATATCTCCTGGCTATTTCGATTAATGGAAAGGTTTGCCGGTTGCTGTTCCTGTGATATGGGCTCTTCGCCGGTAAGCTGTTTGTCAGATGGACAGATTATATTCCGGTAGTTATTCGCACAAAGAAGTTCAAGAATCAACATAGCCCGCTCTTCGTCTTTGCCGGAAAATCGGTATAGTTGTGTTAATCTTGAGTTTTCGACGCGGGAACAGATCGTCATGTTATGACTTTCGAGCAAATAGTCTTTGTAGTATTTCCACATGGCTTTGAACCGTTCCGATTCGAATGGATACTTGATCTCAATCGGATTGACAGGATCAATCAACAAGTCAAGTTCACCAACTGCTTTAGTAATCGGCTCCCATTCCTTAGCAAGCGCTTTCTTAATCCGGGCACACTGTTTGGTAGGAGGCAGGAATTCGAGCGTTTTTGAGATTAACTCCCCATAGTTGGCCAGATTTTCACATAATTTATTCCATTGAGGTTTCATATATTCAGGACTTATTCAGGTCGAACTTTTCAATGATCGCCAACAATACATTTGTGAATTTCTCATCCGAATAACCGAATCGTCGGCTCATCCTGATCTCTCCTATTCCGTCGAAATAGGAAAAACCATTTACCCTCACGATCTTTGATTGCTCCAGGTCATCAAGCATCGGCATTGTAAACCAAACTGTAGTAAACAGCCTTACTCTTCTGTCAGTGGACGCAAACGTGATTTGCAGCGCCTTCGTAAAAATTGTTCTTGTCATCTTGTGGATGACTACTTGTGGATGTTCCATGATGTTTTTGTTATTAGTGTCGCAGCTAATTATTAAATTTTTCTTTTCACTCTTGCTTCCGTTCGATATATTATGCGTGCCCTTCGAGTATAATTCTCTATTTGATTACATGATATTTCCATTATGTAAATCAAGAACAACAATATGATCGATAGTACCTGTTTTCGAAATTCCTTAAAATCTACATCCATCAATCGACAATAATAAAATGCCGCAAGTTCTGTAGATTTTTGAAAGCCAGTCTTTAGTTTGATATTCGAAATTGTTTTCCGGGCTGTTTCGGGACTGATATTTTTTTTATCCGCGATCTCTTTTGCGGATAATCCGACAGCGCACAATGCCAATATCTGCTCTTCCCGTTTGCTAAGCATCATAAAGTAGCTTTTAGCTTTGCCCGGTTATCCAATATTTCCTTATAAGCCGTCAATGTTTCAAGTTCCGTAGTAGTTAAACTATCTATGTTCTCTTTCTTGATAGCTTTAAAAAACACAGAGATTGTAACACCCACTTTGTCACAAGCCGCTTTCACATCTCCATACTGCCCCTCTCTCTCCTTTCTTTCCCTTAGCTGGAGAAGGGGATTTTTTACTCCATTTTGATTATTTCCCATTTTGAAATTTGTTTTTTGATTTGTATTCAACTTTATTCTGATTATGGTTCGGCAAATATATATAGATATTTCTAAATTAGAAAGAAAATATTTCTAAATTAGAAATTATCAATCGAATTTAGATATAATTAACTAACAATCAATTAATACTTTTGAAATATGGGTAACAAGAAAGATGGCACAATTCATTTTGTTGTTGAAAATTTAATTAAGATTATGAATGATAGCAAATTAACAAAAACAAGTTTTGCTGATCAAATAGAATTTTCTGAATCAAAATGGAACAAAATTTCAAATGGCAAACAAGCACTTAATGTAGATGATCTTTCTAAAATAGCTCAAAAACTTCACATGAAGGAAATAGACATTTATACTTATCCCAAAAGGTATGTTGAATCAAACAAAGAGAAAGAAGATGCAATCAACGCACAGATAACCATTGGGTTAAGAGAAGAAATTAAGGATAAAGTATTAGGGTTGATATTCGGAGACAGAAATCTTGAAATCTTAAATAAATAGAATAATATGTCAAAAGAAGAAATTTTGATAGGATTAAATAGTCTTTCAATTCAGATCGCTGAAATATCTGACTGTATTCTTCACAATCATATTGTAAATGGTATGGATCCTGCTCTTGCTCATGATGCGCGATTAGCAGATCGCATTGAAATTCTTATTGGAAGTGTTGATGACTTTGTAAAGAGGCATGGTATTAAGGCTTATTATACAATTGCAAATCCCAGACAGAGATAGACAAAAACAAAATGCTCATAAACAGGCTGTTAGTGAAGATTGGTAGTTTCGCCTTTACAGGTAAAATGATGGTAACGAAAGATAGTATATATATCCGTTGATATTCAAAAATAATATTAATATAAAATACTGATAATAAAATATTTACAAACAAAAAAATGTAGACACTAATAGACAAACATCTCAATCCCGGACAAAAATTACATAGATATAAGAGGCTGGCAAACAGAAATAAAGGTTGTATTCTTCGAATCTCTCCAGCTCCACTATTATGGTAAACCGGGCAATAGTTGTAACCATGCTATTTGCTTAGACGGTCAACGTACTAATCTTAGTGAAATTAATTATGTATGATTATCTTATTGTAGGCGCTGGGTTATTCGGGTCTGTTTTTGCTCAGATAATGAAAGAGAACGGAAAGAGTTGCCTTATTATCGAAAAACGGGATCATCAGGGAGGCAATATTTATTCAAAAGAAGAAGATACGATAAAGATTCATTGGTACGGGGCGCATATCTTCCATACGGATAATGAAGAAGTATGGCGCTATATCAATCGGTTTACCGGCTTTAACCATTACCGGAACTCTCCGCTTGCCTGTTGTAAAGGGACTCTTTATAATCTTCCTTTCAATATGAATACATTCAATAAATTGTGTAATGTTAATACGCCCGAAGAAGCAAAGAACAAAATTAAGGAGCAATGCGATAAGTATAAACACCTGACAAATCCGTCCAACCTGGAAGAACAGGCTTTGAAGTTTTGCGGTGACGATATTTATTACCTGTTCATAAAAGAATATACGGAAAAGCAATGGGGGCGCCCGGCCAATGAATTGCCGGCTTCTATTATAAAGCGGATACCTTTTCGTTTTACGTATGATAATAA
>JAISES010000258.1 GCA_031263965.1 Prevotella sp.
AAACTGAATGACAAGACAACGGCTTTGTTGGAAATAACAGCAAACCTCAACGAAAACCCCAATGCGGTTACTTTTTATTCCGAAAAACAACAACCTCCAAGTGGTTTAACTTCATACATCGACGGAGTATTGACCGATGCTGTAAGAAATAAAAAAATAGATGATTTTACCACCAAGAGCAGTATAGATCCGCAGGTAGTAGAAGACTTGCAACAACTGCTGAAATCGAAAGACCGCATCAGCATCAATACCGTGCGCCTCGACGAAACGGGAAAAGAAAGCGAAACTCTCGGGCAAGCCGCATCTATTGTGAGCATGGCGCTTACATTATGTATGTTCTTTTTCATCATGATGTACGGACAGCTGGTAGTACAGAGCGTGGTGGAAGAGAAAACAAACCGCATTATAGAAGTTATTATTTCATCCGTAAGGCCATTCGACCTGATGATGGGTAAAATAGTAGGCGTAGGGCTTGTAGGGCTTCTGCAATTGCTGGTGTGGGTGGTTATCGGCGGCGGCGCTATTTTCTTCGGACAAATCTATTTCGGTGGCGCTATTTCGGGAGCAGAAACGCAACAAGCTATGGCCATGATGCAAAACCAGCCTGAAATGATGGATGGCATGAAAAGCATGCTGTTTAATATCAACTGGATACAGATCGGAGTCTGTTTGCTGCTTTACTTTGTCGGCGGCTACCTATTGTTTGCATCATTGTACGCCATGTTTGGTTCGGCTGCCAACGATTCGCAAGAAGCGCAACAACTGATGATGCCGCTTACCATCGTTCTTCTTCTGGCGTTCTATACAGGTTTTGCAGCAGCCAACAATCCCGAAGGGCAGATGGCATTCTGGTGTTCGCTGGTGCCGTTTACGTCGTCTGTGGTGATGATGGTACGCGCGCCGTACGAAGTGCCTGTATGGGAGTTGCTGTTGTCGGTTGTACTGTTATTCGTTACAGCCGTATTGATGATTAAGTTTGCCGCAAAAATATACCGCGTGGGTATACTCATGTACGGAAAGAAAGTTACTTTCGCCGAAATGGTAAAATGGCTCAAGTATAAGTAATTTATATATGTGTAAAAGTGAATCGGAAAAGGGCTGTCTCTGTGGCAGCTCTTTTTTTATTTGGTTTTGAACTAAGTCGATCAGTCTGCATGACTGATTGCAAGTTCGAAAGGATGAGATGGGTTCTTTTTTTGATTGCTTTACCTTTCAGGCTCGTAATGACAGGGAAGGAGATAAGAGAAGGCGGAATGAGGGAACGCAACCTCTACCTCATCCGCTTTTTCAGTTCTTCGATAGCTCGTTCCAAGATATTGTCTTTTCCTTTCAGGTAAGCATTATAATCCCTTTCGACTTCGATGTCGGGCAAGATACCTGTATCATTGGGCTGCGAACCATCCGTGCGGACATAATTCTTAACGCACATCATTACGCTGAAACCATCAGGCAACGGCAAAAACATAGGTTCTCCCACACAACCAACGGTGGGTTCCCCTACAACTACCGCTCTTTTCGTATCTTTCATCAGCAATACAAAATCTTCCGATGCAGACCCTACATGATGTCCCGAAACGAGGATTACAGGTTGATGCAACTTCAACGAATCTGCCAATTTATTCTGGTAAAGAGAATGAGTTATTTCCTCCATCGACGTGCCTTCATAATATGCTTTCAACTGAGGTTGAGGTCTGTATTGCCCCCAATTTTTGTAAGCCGCAACGTTTATTCGGGAATAGTATCTTGCCGGCACATTAAATTCCGTTTGAGGCATCAGATGATAAGCCATATTTTCCCATGCACCATCCGAGCCGCCCCTGTTGCCCCGGACATCTATAATCAAGCCTTTACAATTTCTCAACTGAGGCAGATAACTGTTAAAAACCTTATTGATGGTGTCGGTATAGCCGCCCATAAAGGAATTGAGTTGTATATAACCGATATTTTTATCTATGATCCTAATATTGACCGGAGAAAAAACAGTTTTATCTGCCATTACTTCCCTGCCGCCGCCGGCAGCAAAATTCCGTACCATTCGCATGTCTTTCACCTCTCCCTTTGGTGTCCTCACAGTGATCTCAACCACCGATTGAGGCTTGCCGTTAAACAGTTCGAGGACAGACTTATCGAATTTCCAATGCGGAGTAGCGGCAGAAATATAAGGCGATACCGAATCACGGATATATTCTACCACGGGAATACGGTCTATTTTAAGAATCTCGCTACCTATGGGAATCTTGTCTGCCATATTTTGGGCAATGTCGCTCACGACAATCCGTTCCCCGTAGTTCATCGCTTTGATGGGGGGAGCATCATCAGGACGTTCATCTGCATAGATGCGTGTATGCGCTTCGTTGAAATGTGCTATAAAGGAAGACAGCACGCGAAAGTATTCGTAATTATCTTTCACCTGTTCCACTTTTGGCAGATAAGCCACATACAGGCTGTCGATATTTGCCTTTTTCAGGTTTTCGGGGAAAGCAAAATTGTAATGCAGTTCTTTCCATATTTCAGACAAAGTATAAATTCTCTGTTCGCGGCCGGGCATTTTATCCTGTGCGGTGAGCGCATTGCTCAACAGGATGCATATTGCAAAAATGATAACTAAGACCGTATTTTTCATTGTGGTTAATTAGAAACTGTTTAAATTTTAGCGAAAAATATTATTACAGGATTAGAAAAAAACTTCTCAGCAATTTTTTCATTAAGTTATCAATAATAATTATTGATAACTTACCTTCATTGTAAATTCTGTATTACAACCACTTTTTCTTTTTGAAGTAGAAGAGAATAATGGCCACGGCAGCTATCATCAGTCCGATAGAAAACGCATAGCCGTATTTCCAGCTAAGCTCGGGCATATTATCTCCGAAGTTCATACCATAAATACTGGCGATAAGAGTAGGTGGCATAAATATTACCGAGATCACGGTAAACATCTTGATGATTTTGTTCTGTTCGATGTTAACAAATCCGAGGAAAGTATCCTGTAAGTAGTCGAGGCGGTCGAAGCTAAAGCGTGTATGTTCGAGCAGCGAATTGATGTCTTTTATCAGTATAGTGATCCTTCCGCGCAGTTCTTTCGGCATGAGTTCGCTTTTCAACAGGCTGGTAACTACCCTTTGTTTGTCTATGATGTTTTCACGAAGCATCATGGTCTTTTCCTGCAAGTTCTTTATTTCCAACAAGAGTTCTTCGTCTGCTTCCTTTATACTGATGCTGTTACTCAGGCTGGTAATTTGAGAAGTCATATCCTCCACCATGTCGGCGTCTATTTCCACGCGGGTTTCCAGTATTGCCATAAAGGCGTGGTATCCGGTAGGGTAGTTCCGTGGATTGGCGAATATCTTCTTAGCCGTTTCCTGAAAAGAGTTCAGATCTTCGCCGCGAACGGTAATCAGTATATTGTTCTTCATAATGAAGGAAACCGGCTCGCGCTCGAAATTTTCCAAAAGGAAGTTGGAGTTTACAACCAGCGAATCGGCCGTTTCCATGTATCTGGACGACATCTCGATCTCCACCATTTCTTCCTCTTCCTGGATGTATATCTTCAGGTAATCTTCGAGTTCGAGTTCTATTTCTTCATCTACGTTGTTCAGGTCAATCCACAAGAAGTTCTTGATAGGTGTTGTTTTCAAAAACTCTATGCTGCGGCTCAATCTTATTATATTGTCTTTGTGGTAGTATAGTTTTACTTCTGACATGAGCGCTTCTTTTTTAATGTGTGTGTACTTTATTTGTTCTCTCTGTCTCTCCCGGGCAGGTAAGCAGCCACAATATTGGCCAGCTTTTCGAAATCTGCAACCGAGAGGCGCTCGGGTCGTTCCCCGAATATGGGGTCGTTAAAAGCATCACATTCTTTCCCGAGCAAAGGTTTCATCGAATTACGCAAAGTTTTTCGTCGTTGGTTAAATCCCGTTTTCACAACGGTTTTAAACAATTTTTCGTCGCAACTCAATGTCTGCCGTTCGTTCCTTACCAGTTTCACAACGGCCGATTTTACCTTCGGGGGAGGGTCGAACACCTTTTCACTCACCGTGAAAAGATATTCCACATCGTACCATGCCTGAAGCAGCACGCTTAATATACCGTATGTTTTGCTTCCCGGAGGGGCTGCGATGCGCTCGGCTACTTCTTTCTGAAGCATGCCCGAACAACACGGTACATGGTTTTTATAATCGAGTATTTTGAAAAATATCTGAGAGGATATGTTGTACGGATAATTTCCTATCACACAGAACCTTTCTTTATAGATTGCAGACAGGTCCAGCTTTAGAAAATCATCCTCTATGATATGTCCGTGCAAGGCCGGATAATGCCTGTTCAGGTAAGGAACCGATTCTTTGTCGAGCTCTACCACCGTCAATTCTTTTTTCTTTTCGATCAGAAATTGAGTGAGCACACCCGTCCCCGGACCTACTTCGATTACAGGTACACCTTCGAATTCGTCGAGTGTATCGGCAATACGGCGGGCTATATCCAGGTCTTTCAAGAAGTGCTGTCCTAAGAATTTCTTCGGTTTTACTGCCGGCATAATTACAATTAATGATTATCTTTGCGCCGCAAAGGTAGTATTTTATTGACAAAATATCGTTACTATTGCTTACAAAAGAAACCACAATTTTACAATATTAGGAATGGAAAATCCGGC
>JAISES010000273.1 GCA_031263965.1 Prevotella sp.
ATAAACTCGCATCTGCGATGCTCAGACAGAATTTTGTTTTTAACGCCCGCTTCGCTGTGTGGGTACCCCGTCTATCCGCCAAGGCCGTCAGGCTGACGCATGACAAGAACAACGAAAGCGATAGGCGATGTTGTGCTCCAGCCCTGCGCCGTATGCTTTACGTGCGGGGTACCCGTCAGGAGAAAAAGGCGTAAAACGGGATGCCTGTCTGAGCCTGAAAGGCGAGTTCAGCCCGTTTAGCCTTTGAGCCTGCTACGGGTCGCACGGTAAAGCGGGCGCTCAAAGCATTTTTGGAGAAAGAACAAGAATATGGAATGACACTGTTTTCGGTGTTGCGTAACATCAGATAATAATTATAAAAAATAACTTTGTCCGGTCAATTTCAAGATAAAATTATATCACCCTACCCCCCTTTCTTGTACTGGAGCTACAATGATATTGAAGGATGATATACTTTTATGATAATTATATTCAAGCAATATTCTTTAGCAAAAAGAAAGTATTATTTCTCCAAAATAGTTGCAATTTCATTTTGCCCATTTTATGTTTTTTAACAATGTCCACACAAAACGCTAATACATAATATTTTATGTATTATTTAAGAAAATGCAAGCATCTTAATATTCTGTGATTCTGTTATAAACTATCTTTTGACAACAAAGTATTGTCATATGATAAAATAGTATTTGATATGTTCTCTTATTATAAATATTTTTGTATTGTAAATATTTGAACCAATTCTGAGACATAGGTGTTTTAGACTTGAAATGTCATTTTTATAATATACAAAATCTAATACGAATGAAGAGAGTCCTTTTATCGTTACTCGTTTTTCTTACGTATCCTGTTTGGAGCCAAAATCTTGAAGAAAATAAAATAATAAAAATAGAGACCGTAAACTCATGCATTATACAAAAGGAGTATTCGCGCAATAGTCCAGTACGGGGACTTATATCGCCTGTCTTCGCCTTATGAGCAGAATTGCGGCTCCCTGAGCTATGTGTCGGAAGACAAAAACAAGGCTGTGGTATTTATTTATCAAGTAAAGGATGGGCAAAGCAGCATGATAAAACTGAAAGGCCTTGATCCTGTAAAAAAATACAGGTTGAAAGAGCTCAATCTGGAAAATGGACAGAAATCTTCGTTCGACCTGGATAGTAAAGTTCTGACAGGTCACGAGTTAATGAACGCAGGTTTTATGCCCGTTTGCAAGAAGGAATTGGAAAGCATGATAATAGGCTTGAATCTGGAATAATACTTTTAGAAATTGTTAAAAAAAATATGCAATGAAAACCAAATTATTTTATCTTGTAGGAGTAGTTTTTCTACTATGGTCAACCGGTACATTCACCTCTTGTATTAATGGTGTTGACGATGAATATCTGGAACTGGTAAATTCCGGTAGCGGAGGACGCGATACGGTCGGCGAAGACGGACTAAAACTTCCCGATCTGAATGGTAATTACGAACAAGGTGGCGATTTTGAACTGAAAATGATTTATAATGGCGAAGAACTGTCTGGAAAAAGAGTCAATGTCGCGGCAGACGAACTCAATGAAACAGCAACGATCACCCTTTCCGGAGTCGATAAAGACCTTTCGGAAATGTTGGGCGGCTTACTGGAATTTAAGTTCGAAACATTCAGCCCGGTCCCGGGTATAAAAGAAATCGTGTTACCCAATGTAACATTGTATAATAGTAAGGGCATAGACTACCGGTTTACAGGCGGACTTATCGAACCGACTTATACATTGAATTATGAAGGTACGATTAAGGACGGAAAGATGGAAATCAGTATCAATCATCAATTGGCAAACCAGAAGCTGGCAGGAACCTGGGATCTGGCGCCAAATTCAACTACAGGCAGCACTTGGCTATTTTCTCCGCTATGCCTTGACTGGGATTCAAGAGTCCAGGTCAATTTAGGTAAAGTTTCAATTGTCACTATCAAGGGTGAAATGAATGGTATTTTCTCTCTGCTGACCGGCGTACTTAGCTCTTACATTATGAAGTCGATAATAGGTGTAAACATCAAGACTATGGATTTGATACGCAATATGCTGAAAGGTATGACAGCCCAGCCGGACGGATGTATGTTCGCCACTTATTCTTATAGCGGAGATGTGCTGCATCCTGAATGGAGTTCAAATATGCCGCGCAATGCCATACGCTACTACTACGACCCTGAAAATCCCGATAAAAAGCTATATATGGAAGTCAACCCGGATTTCTTAATTGGCCTTATCAGCGGTCTTACGAACCCCACCCTTAAATCTCGTGCCGCGGCGGATCCGGAAGTAACCAAGGAACTTGGTCGACAACTGATCGCTCTTCTGACACCGGTGCTTCAAAAAGGTATCCCATGCGACTACGTGCTTGAAGGCAACAATCTTACTGTAAATATAGATGGAGTAGTACTAAGGGATATACTCCGGAAATTGTTTGAATTAGCCAACGATGAGGTCGCACGTCCGGTTGTAGAAGAATTAATCAACAACAGCTTGGGAGACTTAGGATCCAATATTATGAATTTAATACGCCTTGTGCCTTATACATTAAAATATCACGACGCGACAACCTATGACCCTGTAACCAATGTTCCTCTCGATGCAACAGGAGAATGTGCTTATGTGAAGTTTGGTTTGAAATTCGTAAAGGTGAATTGATCAGAATAAAGAAAAAGTAAGAAACTGTTTCCAGGAGGCGAACAAATGGAGAGTTATTAATATCTCCATCTATTGCCGCGACCTCTCTCAGGGATACCGGTAAGCGATGAAGTATGCGTTAATCTCTCAAGAACCTCAAATAACAAAGTATGAAAGTATGTTTAATACATAAAATATTATGAAAAAAAGATTCTATATTTTCTTTTTCTTATGCCTTCTTTCCATTTCCGGGTTTGCCCAGGAAATAAAATTGACGGGTATAGTAACGGAGGCTTCAACTAAAGAGCCGATACCGGGAGTTGTTATTCAAGTAAAAGGGACCGGCAATGGTGTTATATCAGACATAGATGGTCAATATACAATTCAGGTAAACAGGAACGATATCCTCGTTTTCTCTATCATAGGAATGAGGACCGTTGAAAAAACAGTAACATCCGATTCGCCTGTCAACATCGCAATGGAAGAAGATAATGTCGATTTGGACCAAGTAGTCGTAATCGGTTATGGTACTGTAAAAAAAAGCCATTTGTCGGGTGCTGTCGGTTCTGTCGGAACCAAAGAGTTGAGAGGTGACATAACTACCAATGTTGCCGCAGCACTGCAAGGTAAGCTGCCGGGCGTAACGGTAATGACCAGCGGAGGTGGCCCGAACGACGGGACAACAATCAACGTGCGTGGTATAAGCTCATTATCCAACAATGCTCCGCTATACGTTATCGACGGCGCTTTCGGCGACATCAATATGGTAGACCCGAATGACATCCAGTCGCTCGAAGTATTGAAAGATGCCGCCGCTGCCGCCATCTACGGTTCGCGTGCTGCAGGAGGCGTGATACTGATCACTACCAAAGGCGGACGCAAGGAAACACCTACTAAGGTAGATGTAAACCTGTTCACCGGAATTCAGCAGAACCCAAAGAAGCTGAACGTACTGACGGGAGAAGAATACAGCCGTTTTGCACGCTACTACGGCTTGGCCGGTGATGGTTACGGAGCGGAAGCAGGTGCGGTTCCATTCGTAGGCAAAGGTAC
>JAISES010000401.1 GCA_031263965.1 Prevotella sp.
ATGCGTGTCCGGGATAAGATACTGGTTGAAAATGGCTATATAACCAAAGCCAAAGTAAAATGGTGGGGTATTGGGACTTTTGCTTATCCATACCTCTGGAAAGAAAATAAAGCCGATACAGAATATAAAGAATCGTGGAACGATCCGAGAAACGCGAAAGCTCAAAAGATAGAAAAAAAGCTCGAATTATCTACTATTCAGAAGAAAAAGAGAGGTAGGGGAATGTAATTAATTTGTAAAAACGTAATTCGATCTTATAGGTACCAAAATAAGTTTCAGCTAATCTGACAGCATTCTTTCTTTCAAACGTCCTCTAAGGTTTTTGGAGGAGGGGATTTGAAAGAGAAAAATGTATTTCGGGGTTGAACAGTTTATATGATCAAGTATTAACTTTTACACTTCAAAATTATAACAAAAGGGTTATCTGAAATTCAGATAACCCTTTTAGTTAAAATCAATATTATTTATTTACGGAGTTTCTCGGTAAGTAAAGGCACAATTTGTCGTGCATCGCCCACTATGCCTAAATCTGCTACCTGAAAAATCGGGGCAAATTTATCCTTATTAACGGCAATAATATAGTCTGATTCTTCCATGCCTGCCAAATGCTGTATCGCACCAGAGATACCCATGGCAAAATAAACATTAGGGCGAACAGTCTTTCCCGTTTGTCCCACTTGCCGTTCATGCCCCAATACTCCCGCATCTACCATAGCACGTGATGCTGATACCTCGGCTCCGATAGTATTTGCCATCTCCTGTAGCATCTTCAATCCTTCGGGATTACCGACGCCACGCCCTCCAGAGACCAAAATATTCGCTTCGGTAATATCTATAAGTCCCTTATTTTCTTTCACCGTTTCTTTTACTCTTACTTTGAATTTTGTTTTATCAAAGCCGATGATTACACTTTCAATTTCACCTTGACGTTCGGTATCACGGTGTCCTATAAGCATCACGCCAGGGCGGACGGTAGACATCTGCGGACGGCGCTCTTTGCAAACAATTGTAGCCATGAGATTACCGCCGAAAGCAGGACGGGTCATCAGCAAATGTCCTTCTTCCGAGATATCCAGAGCCGTACAATCTGCCGTAAGTCCTGTTCCCAAACGTGCTGACAAGCGAGGCCCGAAGTCGCGCCCGATAGTAGAAGCGCCAATGAGTACTATACTCGGATTTCTCTCGTTAATAATTTGTGTAAAAGCCTGAGTGTAGGGTTCGGTTATGTATAATTCGAGTTCGGGGGCATCTGCTACCAAAACCGTATCGGCTCCATAGAAAATACATTCCTGAGCCTTGTCAGTGATATTACAACCCAGCAAAACGGCATATACTTTTTCGTTTAAAGAATCTGCCAGTTCGCGAGCCTTGCCTAATAATTCCAAAGCAACATTCTGAACTACACCTTCCCGCTGCTCTACAAATACATACACATCTTTATATAAAGTCTTATCCATTATTTTGCCTTTGTTTAAATTATAAACTTCTCCTTTAGTTTGTTGATAATGATGCTCACTGCCTCAGCCGCTTCCACTTCATAAACCTGTCCTGCTGCTTTTGCACCTCTTGTAAAAGATTTAGCCACTTTTGTGGGGGAACCCTTCAAACCAAGTTTACTGTCATCTACCGTAATATTATCATAATTCCAAACTTCCACCTCTCTTCCGTATGCTTTTACAATGCCGTTTACCGACATGTAACGGGCTTTATTGGCTGTTGCTAATACAGTAAGTATACATGGAGTTTCCACTTCGAGTATCTGGTAACCTTCTTCTGTCGCTTTTCGGACTGTTAAGAGGTTATCCCCTTCCATTTGTATATTTTCTACATAGGTCACCTGAGGAAGGTTGAGATGTTCGGCAATCTGAGGCCCTACCTGAGCTGTATCGCCATCGATAGCTTGTCGGCCTGTTATAATGAGGTCGTATTCAAGCGTTCTTAATGCCCCCGCTAAGGTGTTGGATGTGGCCAGCGAATCAGCCCCTGCAAATTTCCTGTCGCTTAACAGGATAGCCCTGTCTGCGCCCATAGCGAAAGCTTCACGCAGAATAGCGTCGGCCTGCATCGGCCCCATTGTAATGGCCGTTACATACGCCCCGTATTCGTCTTTCAATCTCAATGCCATTTCGAGTCCTCCTTTGTCATCAGGATTCATAATGCTGGGCACTCCTTCTCTAATCATTGTACCTTTGACGGGGTCTAACTTAATTTCCGTAGTGTCAGGCACTTGCTTAATGCAAACTATTATTTTCATTTACTTATTTGTTTACTTTAATAATTTAGCTGCTATTACCATCCGTTGTACTTCGGAAGTACCTTCATATATTTCTGTAATCTTAGCATCTCTCATCATCCTTTCAACAGGATATTCGCGTGTATAGCCATAACCGCCGTGGAATTGTACGGCTTTGGAGGTCATTTCCATAGCTGTATCGGCGGCGAAGAGTTTTGCCATAGCAGCATCGGCGGAATAATTTTCTTTCTGGTCTTTTTTATAGGCTGCGCTTCTGACCAACAGGCGAGATGCCTGTATTTTAGTTTCCAAATCAGCTAACTGGAACTGGGTATTTTGAAATTGACCTATGGCTTTACCGAATTGTTTACGTTCTTTTACGTATTTTACGGTTTCGTCCATAGCTCCCTGCGCTATGCCTAATGCTTGTGCAGCTATTCCGATACGTCCTCCGTCCAGAGTTTTCATCGCAACAGAGAATCCTTTTCCGACTTGTCCCAAAAGATTTTCTTTTGGAACGATGCATTTTTCCATTATCAGTTCGCAGGTAGCGGAACCGCGTATTCCCATTTTTTTCTCTTTCTTACCCACGCTGAAACCCGTGAAATCCTTTTCCACTATAAAGGCTGTGATACCGCGTGTTCCCTGGCTTTTATCGGTCATGGCGATAATTATATATACATGGGCATAATCACCGTTAGTGATAAAGATTTTATTTCCGTTCAGCACGTAATGGTCGCCCATATCTACCGCTGTTGTTTGTTGAGCCGAAGCATCTGTACCTGCATTGGGTTCGGTTAGCCCGAAGGCACCTATCCATTCACCCGAAGCAAGTTTTGGAAGATATTTTTGCCTTTGTTCCGGTGTTCCGAGTTCGATAATTGGCGCGGCGCACAAAGAAGTATGAGCCGATACGATGACTCCCGTAGTGGCACATACGCGCGATAATTCTTCGACAGCCATGGTGTAAAGGATATTATCACCGCCTGCTCCACCGTATTCTTCGGGAATGGGAATGCCTAATATGCCCAGCTTTGCCATTTTTTCTACGGTTTCCATCGGAAAACGTTCCGATTCGTCCACTTCGGCAGCTAACGGTTTAACTTCTTTTTCTGCAAATTCCCGTATCATTTGCAAAAACAACTTTTGTTCTCTTGTTAATGAAAAATCCATATATATTCTTTACTTTCTTATTTATAAACTCCAGATTTCTTCGTCGGTAGGAATATGAATCCTTGCAGATAGAGGTGCAATGCGGGTAATATTCAATAAATGCTTGTATGTGAAATTTTCCGAGATAGAGTTATTTCCCCAACTTCCGCACCCCAACGTATTGGTTACCGGCAATCCGTTCTGGATAGAACCTCCTGCGGTAGTTGCACAAATAGCATTCACGATAAGGCGTGAAACTGACAGATCTGTCCCAGCCTTGATAATATTTGCCTGGCTGTTAGAGTGAATTCCTGCGGTATGTCCGTTTCCTTCAAGAGCAAGGTTTGTCTGAGCTATTTCGAGAGCTTCATCAAAAAATTGATAAGGGAATGCTCCCATCACAGGGCACATTTTCTCTTTAGAAATCGGATCGTCTTTTCCTACGCCGTGAGCTTCAACCACAATAACGCGGGTGTCTTCAGGGATATTGATTCCGGCTTTGTTCGCAATCATTTGAGCAGTCTGCCCTACAACATCCCGACTTGTATGCCCGTCTTCAAAAATTGCATTAATGAATTTTTCTCTTTCTTCTTCCGTAGCGATATATGCTCCCGCTTTTCTAAAAGCTTCAAGAACAGCCAATCTGTCTTCTTTCGGATAAATGAAGCTTTGCTCCCCCGAACAAATAATTCCATTATCGAAAGAACGTCCTGTGACTACTTTTCCGGCAGCCAATTCATAATCGATATTTCGGTCAAGAATCACCTGTACGTTACCCGCTCCTACTCCGAAAGAGGGTTTTCCCGAGGAATAAGCCGATTTTACCATCGGCATGCCCCCTGTGGCAACCACTACATCGCACAGTCTCATCAACTCTTGTGTTTTTTCCAAAGTAGGTTCTTCTATTACCTGCACCATTCCATCGGGCACTTCCATCGGAGCAATGGCTTCCAATATTTTTTTAACGGCCAAACCGGAACATTTTTTTGCTTTCGGGTGAGGAGATATTATGATGGCATTCTTCGTTTTCAGAGCGAATATAATCTTTGACATAGGAGTCACCACCGGATTGGTCATCGGTGTGATACCTGCAACTACTCCGATAGGTTTGGCTATCTCGATAAGGCCTGTTTTTTCGTCAATACCCAGAATTCCCATCGAGATTTTTCCCTTGAGATTATTCCATACTCCTTTGGATTTATTTTTATTTTTTGAAACTTTGTCTGCATAAACACCCATCTCTGTTTCTTCGACAGTAAGTCTTGCCAATTCTTCGGCATTGTCAAAAATAGCACGCGCTGCCAATTTTATTGTGGCATCCACATCATCCTGGTCGAAATGTGTTTCATAAATTGCCTGAGCTTTGCGGGCCTTCTTAATCATTTGTTCAATCTGTTTCATTTTCGTTTATTTCAAAGTTTTTCAATTAGTGAATGTTTAATACAGAAACGAATATATTTCTCTGATTTCCTCATCCGTAAAAGGAGCATAATTATTAGCCAACAAACGTTGTTGAGTTTCCAGCACGTTGGTCGTAAATCCATCGATATTCGCTTCTGTCATGCCGTATTCGCGAAGCGGCTTTTTGGCCAGCATCCTTTCCAGAACAGAGTCCAATTGTTCGTAAACATTGTAAGTAGATACATTGAGGCTTTCGGCAAGTATCTGATTCGATTCTTTGATGCTGCCTGTCGGGTTCTTCTGCTGGTAAGCTTTGAATACTTTAGTAAAAAACTGATAGTTAGCTTCACCGTGAGGAACGTGGCAGGTACCACCTAAAGGGTAGGATAATGCGTGCACGGCTCCTACTCCCGCATTTCCGAAAGCAATCCCTGCATAATTACTGGCTATGAGCATATCTCTTAACCGTTCAAAACGGTATTCTTCTCCTTGTTGAGCTATATTACGGAATATATCCAACGAAATTCTGATGGCTTCTTTACTAAATAGTTGAGAATAAGGCGTAGCTCTGGGCGACACATACGATTCTACGGCATGTATCAGGGCATCTATGGCGCTGGCTGAGTAAAACCTGAAAGGCAGATTTTTCAAAAATTCGGGAATGAGTACGGCATCGTCCGCAAGCAACGCATCATCGGCCAAACCAAGTTTGGTATGCTTCGATTTTAGTTCGGCAATAGAAATATTGGTAACCTCGCTTCCCGTACCGCAAGTAGTGGGTATAATCACAAGCTGCTTATCTTTAATTATCGGAATTTTCCGGTCAAAAGCATCCGTGACATTCCGCACTCCTTGTAAGACAAATAATTTGGAAATATCTATGACTGTGCCGCCGCCGATAGCGATAACACGGTTATAATCGATAAGGCGTATATCTTCGAATATACGATTTATCATTTCGTCGGAAGGTTCACCGGAACCGTACTTTTCCTGCATTACGAAATGGCAGGAAAGGCCGTGAGGCTTCATAAAAGGATCGAACAGAAATTCATTGGTGATAACCAAATCTTTTTCTCCAAGGCTGAATTCTTTTGCAAACTCCGCGAATGTATCGAATTCGTGAAGTTTGGTTTTTAATTTAAATAACTGCATATCTTTTTATTACTTAGGAAAACGTTTATTGTATTCTTCTGTCAGTTCATCCCTGAAATCGGGATGCGCAATATCTATAAGCATCTTAGCCCTTTCTCTCAGGGTTTTTCCTTTCAGTCGGGCAATACCATATTCTGTTATAACGTATTCTACATCGTTGCGTGAGGTAGTGACGGCTGCTCCCTGTGCAATGAAAGGGACAATGCGCGATTTGCTTCCTTTCGAAGCTGTAGACGGCATTGCCATAATTGATTTACCGTTGGGAGCCATGCTCGCGCCGCGAACAAAATCGACCTGACCGCCTGTACCGCTGAACTGTGTACTTCCTATAGATTCCGATACCACTTGTCCCATAAGGTCTACCTCGATACATGAATTGATGGCTACGAGATTGGCATTCTTCATGATGGTGCAAGGATGGTTTACGTAACTGACAGGATAGAGTTCAACCATCGGGTTGTGATGTACAAAATCATAAAAGTTTCTTGTTCCTATAAGAAAATTCGCAATCATCTTTCCCTGGTGCAAGGTCTTTTTACGTCCGTTTATAACCCCCGATTCAACGAGTTCGATAACACCGTCGGAAAACATTTCGGAATGAATACCCAAGTCTTTCTTTTTCTTCAGAGCATTCAGTACGGCATCGGGAATAGCGCCGATACCCAATTGAAGTGTGGAACCGTCTTCAATCAGTTCGGCACAATAATTTCCGATAGCTTCTTCGACAGAGGTTATGTTAGGCTGGGGAATTTCGAATATCGGCTGCGAACATTCCACAATATAATCCAGTTCGGAAACATGGATGAAATTATCTCCTCCGACAAACGGCATCTGGTCATTCATTTCGGCAATCACCACTTTTGCTGCATGGGCAGCTGGTTTTGTGTAATCACACGACACGCTGAAACTGCAATTTCCATCTGAGTCAGGTGGAGTAATTTGTACGACAGCTATATCAACCGGCAATTCTCCACGTTCAAAAAAGGATGGTAATTCGTAAAAAAAACAAGGAGTATAATCAGCCCTGTTTTCGGAAACTGCCTTTCGGGAATTCGCTCCTACAAAGTTGGTATTATGCCGGAAACTGCCTTTCATATCTTCCTGTACATAAGGCAATACCCCGAATGTCAACATGTGGTATATTTCCACGTTGTTGAATTTGTCCTTATTTTCTGCCAAAGCCTTTGCCAGAACCTGCGGAACGGCAGCGGTATGGGAAAATACAAGGCGGTCGTTGTCCTTTATACATTTGATAGCCTCTTCGGCTGTTACAATCTTATCGGAATATAATTTTCGGTCAAACATTTTGAAGATTCTTTTTTTGTTTGAAATAGTTTCTTGCGAAATCAACTAATTCCCCGCTGGTTTCGTTGGCAACGACAACTTTGCTGATGTTGTCGCCGAGTTCTCCTTTCAGAAGTTTATATATCACGGCTTCCAGCGTTTCATGGATAGACGGGCAGGCAGAGCAGGCTCCCAGAAAACGAACCCGTACCTGTTTTCCATCTACTTTAACCAAAGAAATACTACCTCCATGTTGTTTCAACAGAGGATTTATGGAATTATTAATAATTGAGTTTATATTTTCGGATAAGTTCATCAGTTTTTGTTTTTCGAATCGTCTATTTGGGCTATCACCTTTGCCAGTGATTTCTTTCCTTCGATATTTCCCTGACGGGCAATCATAATCCGCTGCGCCTGAGGAGAACCTGCTCCATGCATCGATTCGGTGCGATAGCCGACTGCGGCTGTTCCGAGTGTAATGTTCTCAATCAGCCTGAGTATTCGCATACGGTTTTCGGTGTCTATGCCGACAGCGCCTTTCAGGTACTTTTCGATGTAAGGACCTGTTGTTTCGTTATAAAAATCGAGAGCGGCGGGCATTGTTACCATGATCCCCCCTGCAATATCTTCGGCAAGCCGTGCTATCTCGTAGGGCATACGGGTAATGTTCTGTTTACAAACATTTGCAAGCAAGAGGTCTATTTGATAGTTTACCGCCAAAGTTCTCTTTCCTTCAGCCGAACACGCTATTCCGCAGGAATAAAGGGTTTCGTTGAGGTGCGTCATTTCTACCAGTTTATCCTTTATATGGTTGGCCTTTGCAGCTCCGTTATATTCGGCAGCCAGAGCCGCTGCTCCTATCAATACATCGCCTACACCTACCTTGCATCCTCCGTAAGACTGGCGGTGATAACCGGCAAAACGTTCTACCATCATACCTGCAAATTCGTATTCCTTGCACATAAATACCCGTTCGTTAGGGATAAAGACATCATCGAAAATGACTAGTGCCTCGTGTCCTCCGAATTCTGCATTCCCTAAATCTATATCCGCTTTGTCTTCCATCTTACGGGTATCGCAGGACTGGCGTCCGTATATCATCAGGATACCTTCGGCATCGGAAGGGATGGCAAATGATACGGCATAATCCTGATCGTCTTCTTTCATCGCCACAGTAGGCATGATGAGATGTTCGTGCGAATTGACAGCACCTGTCTGGTGGGCTTTTGCTCCACGTACAATAATACCATCGGAACGGACTTCTACAATTCTCAGGTATAAATCGGGATCTTCCTGTTTAGAGGGTGATAAACTCCTGTCTCCTTTCGGATCGGTCATAGCTCCGTCTATCGTCAGGTCGTTATCCTGTACGAATTTCATGTATTCGACAAAACGGGCATGATAATCGGAACCGTTTTTCTGATCCATTTCGTAAGTGGTGGAGTAGATGGCATTAAAGGCATCCATACCCACGCAACGCTGGAAACAGGCTGCTGTCTTTTGTCCGCACAGGCGTTGCATCTTCACTTTTTTAATAAGGTCTCCGGTACTCTGATGCAGATGACAGAAGCGATTGATGGTCTTTCCTGTAAGGTTGGATGTAGCCGTCATCAGGTCTTTGTATTCTTCCATTTCTGCCATACGATAGGTCATGGCAACAGAATTCATAGAGGGTCTGATCATCGGATGATCGACAGGATTGGTGATTTGCTCACCCATAAAATAAACTTTAAGGTTCAGTTTTCTAAGGCTTTCGATGTACTCTTTAGCTGTCATTTTATTAGTTTTTTTAGACAATTATCTTATTTTTCATAGGCACATGACAATCTATGTGTTAAATTTAACACACCTCGTATGCGGTCTATTTTAACCGTCTTAAAACAGCAAAGCAATGGAATATACTATCAAACTCTGCAAGGCATAGCCATACCTGTCATTCTCATAAAACTCCTCTTGCTTTACATTTCGCAATTTTTTTTTCGGATATCGGAATATCCTTAAAATTTATGATTTAAAAAATGCATTTCGAATGTTCCTCGACCCCGAAACATAAGATAACGACTACCTTGGCAGGTCTTCTGACTTGTTCCGGATTTTGCAGTCTTCCCATTTTTATATAAAACAGTGACTATAAGGTTGCAAAATCCATAAGATGGAACTTACAGCTGAGGGGACAGTTTCGGTCTTACACCGAATTCCCTTTTCAATTTATATCTCTGATGCAAGACATAAATCACCAAGACGATGCAAAGGTAAGAAAAGTTTGAGAAAAAAAACTTTTTCAAATGATTTTTTGTTTGATAGTTAAATTGTTAACTCGACTTAGCAAAATGGCATATTTTAAAAAATGAAATAACAAAGAATAAAATAATTGAATAAAATAGATAACTCTGATAAAAGTTATTACATTTGCATCGATTTTGGTGTCATTTTCTATTTTCTTAGAAAATGATGAAAAGGGAATCAGGTGCAAGTCCTGAACAGACCCGCTGCTGTAAGCTCTTTTCAGTTAACGGTTAACAGTCATCAGTTAACAATGTTGCTGAAAAAGTTTTTGAACAATACTCAATACCACTGATTGACAATTATCAGTCATCAGTTATCAGTCATCAAATCATTTTTGTTCACTGTTAACTGCTCACTGTTAACTGAAATTGGGAAGGATGTTTCAAAGATAGAGTAAGTCAGAAGACCTGCCAGAATGATATAGTTTGACGCTTTCGGGAAATAAAGCAATCGGACGTCTCTTATAGCCTATTCTCTTAGACAGAGGGAAGTTTTGATATGTATTTCTATGAAATTGGGAAAGAAAGTGTTTCTGTTTCGATAAGCATTTATCGAAAAATTAGTTTGTATACTCAATTATTTATAAGATGGAAGCATATAGATATTTTAAAGGAATTAGATGGCAGGAAAAAATTGATGTAAATAACTTTATCCTTGAGAATTATACAGAATATGCCGGGGATGAATCTTTTTTACAGGCTCCTACCGATGCAACAAAAGAGCTTTGGAGCATATTGAGCGAAAAGTTTGTAGTGGAAAAGAAAAAAGGCATTTATGATGCCGAAACCAAAATCCCCTCGCAAATAGACGCATACGGTGCAGGATATATCGATAAAAGTATGGAGAAGATTGTCGGTGTGCAAACCGACAAACCGCTTAAAAGAGGTATTTTTCCTAACGGAGGTTTGCGAATGGTAAA
>JAISES010000426.1 GCA_031263965.1 Prevotella sp.
TCCCGCCGCCACAGACCATTTATCGCCGGTCCATACATAAATGCCTTTTGTAAAGGTTGATGCTGTACTCAAGTTATACACCATCAGCCCGATATGATTTTTCTTAAGGTCTGCCTGGGTAGCCAGATTTGTCCAGTCCGGATCAGTACGTGCAATAAAAGGCTCAAGCGTTGCAGGATCTAAAAGGCTTACTCTTGGTAATGCCAATCCGCCTTTTGTAGATGTAACATTTTGAGAATCGGGATCCTGATCTTTAATTTCTAACAAAGCTGCTCTCGACGGAACCTTTCCTGAGCCTATGGTCACTTGCGCATGTGCGGGTATCAGCAGTAAACACGCTGCAAGCGTAAAGATTGATTTTGTAAGTTTATTCGATTTCATGAGTTCTTTTAAAATGTATAGTTTTGTTATCTAGTTATTGTACAAATATCCTTATTCTGCCTCATTATAAGGCAAGCATACAGTTTTTATAAACGGAAAAGCCGGATAAACAAAGCTAACAACATTTCAGAATTAATGAAAATCCTGAAATGTTGTCCCCAATTTAGTTGGTAGTTTTGCTTAGTTAATAAGGTTGGGAATGATTTCCTCATATTATAAAGAGTGTATTGTTTTGTTCAATGCAAATATAAAGTCAGTGTTTAACAATAACAAAAAAATGTGACATCTGTCCCTTATTTGTGACGGAAGTAGTGCGCGAGGGCTGATTGCTACATGTTTTTGGGACGAATCAGCCTCTTGTTGTGGAATAAATTCGGATATGTAGTTTTTTGTCCGGTCGATGTAAATAAAAATAGAAGATTTTTAAATTTTAGTGAAAATTATTATTATAAGGTAGAATTTATTTGCTCAGGCAAATAATTTTGTTAAATTTGCTCCCGAAGAATATAGTAAGATATTATATAAGAAACTGCTATAAAATTTAAGCAATTTCTAAGATCAGATATCACTGTTTCTATTAGAAATAATACGCAAAACTTTGGACCGGAAAAGCTATCTTTACAGATTGGTTAGATTTGCATTCAGCGGTGACTACACAGAGCAAATAAGGATGAGAGGCAATATATACTTTTTTCTCAGAAGAAAAATACATTTTCCCGATGCCAAAAGCAGATGGATTATAATTATATTCATTACATTCTGGGTATTTCTTATACTATACTCATTACAACCCTTTGGAATTAATTTTGCCAAAAACAAATTTACTATTACAGCCCTTAATACAATCGGGGTGTTTTCGATCTGCACTGTTTGCATACAAGGACTGCCTCTGATTTTCAGAAAATATTATGTCCCTGACAGGTGGACAAACGGAAAGTTCCTTGGATTCTGCCTTACGGTGATAACGGCATTTTCTGTATTGGAAACCCTCGTGGTGTCTATATACGTAGACGGACTGGAAGGATATCCTTATTATGCCCATTTTTCTATACCTCAACGGTTCTTTATGTTCTATAAAGCGGTCATATTTGTAGCTGCATTCCCGATATCCATTATCTATTATATATTGGTGAAGAGAAAGAACGAAGAAGAACAGGAAACACAAATGCAGGCTGTGGCGCATATAATGCCTGCAAGCGGTGAGAAAGAAGAAGATTATGATCAGGTAATAGAACTATCGGGAAAGACAAAAGATTATATACGGCTCTTACCCGAAGATATACTCTATGTAAAAGCATCAGGGAATTATGTCGCGGTTTATTACCTGAAAAACGGGAAAGAAGACCACAAATTGCTGAGGATAAGCATGAGCGAGTTCGGTGACTCTTTGTGTGATTACCTTTATATTATACGCTGCCACAGGGCCTTTATGGTCAATATCAAAAAAGTGGAAAAGATTCACGGAAACCTGAAGGGCTATCATATGGAACTAAAAAATACAGAAACGAAGATTCCTGTATCCAAATCATATACGAGAATAGTTAAGGAAAAGATAATGTACGCCGACATATAGTGAGAATCTGTTTAGAAACGGTAAAAATCAAACAGTTTCCGGTACCCTGAAAAAATAACAAGCTTGTATTGTTAAGTAATAGAAAGATAGAAGAGACAAACAAACAAAGAAGAGGCTGTGTCAAAAGGACTTTTGGCACAGCCTCTGAATGAGTACAACCACCGGCCGGCATCCTGTAAAGACAATGCAGCATTTTGTCATGTACTTGCAAACTGTTTAAATTTTTCCTGAAATTTAAACAGTTTCTTATTCTGATAAAAGAATTAAATTTACTAATTTTGCACCCTGAATTTTAATCGCTTATAAACCATTAAATATTTAAAATGAAAGCATTTGTATTTCCGGGACAGGGAGCTCAGTTCGTAGGAATGGGTAAAGATTTGTACGAAACGTCACCTGTCGCCAAAGAAATGTTTGAAAAGGCAAATGAAATTCTCGGATTTCGTATTACAGATTTAATGTTTGCCGGTACAGACGAAGATCTTCGTCAAACAAAAGTTACCCAACCTGCAATTTTCCTTCATTCAGTGATATTAGCTAAAACAATGGGTGCCGACTTTGACCCTGATATGGTAGCCGGCCATTCTTTGGGCGAATTCTCCGCATTGGTGGCAACTGAAGCCCTATCGTTCGAAGACGGATTGAAACTCGTATATAAACGTGCTTTGGCTATGCAGAAAGCTTGCGAATTGAACCCGTCAACCATGGCTGCAATACTTAATTTACCCGATGCTAAAGTTGAGGAAGTTTGCGCCTCTATTGCCGGCGAAGTGGTTGTCCCTGCAAATTACAATTGTCCGGGGCAAATCGTAATCTCCGGCTCAAATGCAGGGATAGATAAGGCTTGTGAACTGTTGCTTGCTGCCGGAGCAAAACGCGCTCTTAAACTGAGGGTGGGCGGAGCATTTCATTCTCCTCTGATGGAGTCTGCTAAAGCCGAATTGTCTGAAGCGATAAACGCTACTGTAATAACAGTTCCAATATGTCCTGTTTATCAAAATGTATCCACAAAAGGTGAAACGAACCCAGCTACTATTAAAGCTAATCTTATAGCACAATTGACAGCTCCTGTAAAATGGACTCAATCGGTTGAACACATGGTTGCAGACGGCGCTGTTGAATTTGTGGAACTAGGCCCGGGCAATGTGCTTCAAGGTTTAATCAAGAAGATATCTGCGGAAGCTGTTACAAGCGGAAAGCAATAAGAAGATAAATTATTTGCAAGTCACGGGGGATACATCTTCGTGGCTTGTATTTTTTAATAAAACGACAATGGCTTTTTTTTCAGGAAATAAACAAGCAGATGATCAGGATGAGACAGCGAAAAATGTTTTTCGATTCGAGCTTGTTCAAAAAAACATACTCATAACCGGAGCTAACGGTCAGTTGGGTAATGAGATCAGAAGAATTTCTGTGCGTCACGAAGATAATTTCAAATTCTTCTTTACTGATGTAAATGAGCTTGATATTACAAATCGTGAAGCTGTAGAATGTTATTTGAAAGAGAATGGCATAAAGTATATCGTCAACTGTGCCGCTTATACCGCGGTCGATAAAGCAGAAGATGATATGGATTTATGTTATAAGATCAATCGCGATGCTGTGGCTAATCTGGGTATTGCCGCTGCTAATAATGGAGCCAAAGTTGTACATGTGTCTACAGATTACGTATTCGATGGAACGGCCTCAAGTCCATATAAAGAAACAGACACAACAAATCCTCAGTCTGTTTACGGAAAATCAAAACAAGAAGGAGAGACGATCTTGTTGGAAACCTGTCCCCAAAGTATTATTATCCGCACAGCCTGGCTATATTCGATCTTCGGTAATAACTTTGTGAAAACGATGATAAAATATGGAAAAGAACGGGACGAATTGAATGTCGTAGCCGATCAGGCCGGAACCCCGACTAATGCAGCCGATTTAGCCCGTACTATTCTCAAAATACTCGATTTTAGTGAAGCTAACGGGTTCAAGGCCGGTATTTATCATTATTCAAACGAAGGTGTTACGTCCTGGTACGATTTTACACTTGCAATACATAAATATGCAGGCATTTCGTGTAAAGTAAACCCCATTGCAACGGATCAATATCCGGTTAAGGCTAAAAGGCCGCAATATAGTGTCCTCGATAAAACAAAAATTAAGTCTGTGTTTAATTTATCTATTCCTGATTGGGAGGATAGTTTAAGTATTTGTATAACAGAATTGTAGCCTCGTTATAAATTTAAACAGTTTTAATAGAAACGAAGTAAAATAACCAT
>JAISES010000445.1 GCA_031263965.1 Prevotella sp.
TTTTCTTAACTTTTTGCTTGACCAAAAAGTTACAAAAAGTCAAGGCTGTACCGGATAGCCGACCCACAATCAGCTTGCCGGCTAAACAAAATAAACTCGCATCTAACGATGCTCAGACAAAATTTTGTTTTTAACGCCCGCTTCGCTGTGTGGATACCCCGTCTATCCGCTAAGGCCGTCAGGCTGACGCATGACAAGAACAAGAACAACGAAAGCTGTATTCTTGTCATGCTTTAGCTTGCGCCGTGTGCTTTACGTGCGGGGAACCCGTCAGGTGAAAAAGGCGTAAAACGGGATGCTTGTCTGAGCATCGAAGGGCGAAGCAATCCGGAAATTGGCCGGTTAGCGGTAGGGGCAGTCCTTTGTGACTGCCCGAAAGATACAACTGGATTGCTTCGGGTAAACCCTCGCAATGACGGGAAAGAGAAAGTCGAAGCGGGCGCATAAAGCATTCTTGGTTCCTTTTTTGCTTAGGGCAAAAGGAACGCAAGCAATCTTCGATTGCGCGCAGAAGAAAGAACTAGAATATGGAATGATACTGTTTTTCGGTGTTGCGTAACATCAGTTAATAATTAATGAAGTATTTTTAGTATCTATTTTTTGGGAATAAATTTCCCAAAAATACAAATAGCCTGTAGCTGCCCAGCAATCAATACATTTTTCCATTGAAATTTCATATTTATAGTCGGATGATTGTATGCACATGTATAAATCTTTCGCTCGAATTACATCGGAAATAGACGATACGAAAATCTTGCCCCACACTATACTTTGCCTGTCAAAATTCATATTAATTACGGTATTGATATTTTTGCTCACGTTCCTTAATTCCTGCTCGTTATTGATGACAAACAATGTATCGCTTTTTATATTTTTGACCAAATCATTTTTTGCAGAAAACACTTCATCCAAAACAATTTTTAATTGATTTTCAACAGATATTGGCGTTAAATGTGTCCATTCACAAACTTTTGCATTATCCTCGCCAACAGGCGACAACCGTTTCAGTGCAATATCTGTATATAACGGCGGATAAACAGCGGCATCGCTCGGAATAAAATCCTTAATTACAATATTGTCACTATTATATACTACCACTTTGTAACCGGCGCTCTTGTCCCCGATAGCGATTTGCACCAATTCACCGGAAATTACCTGATAGGTACATGAAAGCGTATCGTTAAAACCTCCGTATATGTTCCGGTTGAATATCAATTCGCCGTCCATAAACGAAATCACACAACCATCTTCTTTTGGTGAAGCCTCCATCCATTGACCGAGCAGTACGTTTTCCAACGCTACTTTCCTGCGCATTTCTTCTTCTTGAACTGCTTTTTCCGTTGAATCCTTATCATCCGAACACGCAACACCCATACTTGTTGCAAAAATAGCTAACAATACAAATTTTATTGTTCTCATAACCTACAACTTTTATTCGGTTAAAATCACACGTTTGGTTGCCACCTCCTACGCCCCGTAAGGGTAGATACATTTAACATAAATTGATTTTAATGAATTACTTACATTAAATGTCTTTCGGTACCAAATATAGTCTATATTATCAATATATAACAAATAAAAAACGGAAATTTTCAGGCTGGGAAAAGTAAATCTGTTCCGCTCTCCACCGGATGGTGGGACTGACGGAACTGATCCGATGTAATGGACAATAAATTTACTCTACTTTTATCTTGAAAATTGGAATGGAGACTGTATTTCAGGGAACTAAATTTGTTTATAAACTATGCAACAGGGCATTGATGTTTGCCGTGAACAGCCTTACTGCTATAGCCATCAGTATGATACCGAAAAATTTTCGCAATACGTACACGCCGCTTACGCCGACTATTTTTTCTACGAGCTTTAGATTCTTCAATACAAAAAATACAATTATCATATTCATGGCTAATGCTATGATAATATTTAATACGTCAAATTCGGCACGCATTGAGAGTAGTGCGGTAAAGGTTGCCGGACCGGCTATTAAAGGAAAAACAATAGGGACAAGAGTCCGGGAGCCGCCGGGAGCATCGTTCTTAAATACTTCTACGCCGAATATCATTTCGATAGAAATAATAAAAATAACCAAAGCTCCGGCGACAGCAAAAGAAGAAACATCTACATTGAATAACTTCAACACCCAGTGACCCACGAAAAGGAAGGCGGTCATTATGATAAAGGAATAGATCGCAGCCTGAACGGGATTCACATCTTTACTTTCTCTCTGAAAGTTTAGAAATATCGGAACTGATCCGAAAACATCGACTAGTACAAATATTACAACAAATGCGCTTATAATCTGGGTGAAGTTGATACTCAAGTCCATAATGCCAACAATTTAGAGATATATTAACAAAGATACGTAAATTGCCGGATATAATGAAACGGTAGATGTATCAAAAAGATATTTTCCAGAACTATTTAAGGTTGATTTTTTCTTTTACAAAGTGATAATAACAGGCTATTTTCAAAAAAATGCTGTACCTTTGTGCGCATCAAAAACGATAGTTATACCAGATTATTATTTATGCAAGAAAAAATCATTATCCTCGATTTCGGGTCGCAAACCACCCAGCTCATCGGTCGCAGAATCAGAGAATTAAATGTTTATTGTGAAATTGTCCCTTACAACAAATTTCCTTTCGATGACGATTCGGTAAAGGGGGTTATTCTATCAGGAAGCCCTTTTTCGGTGAATGATACCGATGCATTTAAACCTGATCTTAATCATATTAAAGGAAAATATCCTATACTTGGTATTTGTTATGGAGCTCAGTATCTGGCATATTTATCAGGTGGAAAGGTTGAAAAAAGCGATTCGCGCGAGTACGGCCGCGCCCATCTGACAAAAATAAATTCTTCCGATCCATTGTTTGACGGTATATCCGGAGACACCCAGGTGTGGATGTCGCACGGGGATAGTATTACTACATTGCCCGGGAATTTTGAAATCATTGCCAGTACGGCAGATGTTGCTGTGGGAAGCTATAAGATAAAAGGTGAATCTACATGGGCCGTCCAGTTTCATCCCGAAGTTTATCATACAACGGACGGAACACGTCTGTTGAGTAATTTCTTAAATATTTGCCATTCAAAAAGAGGCTGGAGTCCGGTATCTTTCATAGATACTACTGTTACCGAACTGAGAGGGCAGCTAGGTGATGATAAAGTTATCCTGGCCCTTTCGGGAGGAGTAGACTCTTCTGTTACAGCCGTGCTGTTAAATAGGGCAATCGGTAAAAACCTGACATGCGTATTTGTTAATCATGGGCTGCTTCGCAAGAACGAATTCGAGAATGTACTGAAAGACTATGAACATCTCGGGCTGAATGTGATTGGGGTGGATGCCAGCCAACGTTTCTACAACGAACTGGCAGGGGTTACAGAGCCAGAGAAAAAGCGAAAAATTATTGGTAAAGGTTTTATCGATATTTTCGATGAGGAAGCTCATAAACTGGAAGATATAAAATGGCTTGGACAAGGCACGATATATCCTGACGTAATAGAATCGCTATCTATCACCGGCCATACGATCAAATCCCACCATAATGTAGGAGGGTTGCCCGAGAAGATGAACCTTAAACTGGTAGAACCTCTTCGCCTGTTGTTTAAAGATGAGGTGCGCCGTGTGGGGATTGAACTGGGAATGAAGGAAAATCTTATAAAACGCCATCCGTTCCCGGGTCCGGGACTTGGTATCCGTGTACTGGGAGATATTACTCCCGAAAAGGTAGAGATCATACAAAACGCAGATGATATATACATCCGCATACTGCGTGAATACGGTTTGTACGACCAGATATGGCAGGCGGCGGCAATCTTGCTTCCGGTGAAATCGGTAGGGGTTATGGGCGATGAGCGTACATATGAAAGCACTGTTGTTTTGCGTGCTGTGACATCAACAGACGGTATGACAGCCGATTGGGCTCATTTACCGTATGAGTTTTTAGCAAAGGTGTCTAACGAGATCATCAACAAGGTGAAGGGTGTAAACCGCGTGGTTTACGATATCTCTTCAAAACCACCTGCGACTATCGAGTGGGAGTAATACTAATATCTGAATCCATCAGGAATATTTCATATAAATCTATATAAAATCAAAGAGTTAGCTAATTTTTCAGCTAACTCTGCAACTTTTTCAGTATCAAAAGTATGGCTAAAAGAAGCTGAAAAAGAAAATTTAATCTTGGATAAGTCATTTCATCATTACAGCAGTAAGGGAGCTGATGTTGAAAATATATATTTGACAGTTCAGGAGATAGAGAAAATATATAACCTTGATATTAAAGATTTAATAGATAGTAACATGTAAAAAATAAGTTGGCACATTAATTTGGTTTAATCAGGTAATTCCATTTTGGTATTTTGTCATCAAAAAGGATTTGATTATTGTAATTGGATTTAAAATTTTCATCAACGGGCCGTTTAATCGGATATTGTTTATCATTGATTTGGGAATAAACAGTCAATCCATTGGAAGTCGAAATTTTATCGGTGAGCTCTTTGACAAATTGGATATTATAAAAAGGCACGCCTTGCCAGGAGCGGGAAATGTGCGCAAAGAGTTTATGTTCTATGGGGTTGTATTTTGAACAATAAGGAGGATAGTGTACCATCAGTATATTTATCTTCAATAGATTTGAGAGTTTGCACAAGTCCTGTTTGACGATATGGTGTGAACAGGCATTTGAGCCTCCGCCGTCACAAAGTATCATCATCGTGTTGGCATGAGAGTAACGATATTGCAAATGCTGTGTCCAAACCCTAAACAAATTGTCACAGACAAACCCGGAGGTATCTTTGCTTGTCCCCAGTGTGACATATCCGGTATTGGTGTTAACATCATATATGCCATGCGGAACGATTTGTCCATTGGAAAAACTTGCGAAATCATGGTCGTTCACCCGCCGCATGGATTGCGAATAACAACTACCGGGACGGTGGAAGTTACCGGTCATCTCTTTCTTTTTGGTATCAATACTCAAAACGGGGAAGTTTATATTGGT